>NZ_JBYTEO010000035.1:0-73261 GCF_058791355.1 Pseudomonas sp. EB271-G4-1 | reverse complement strand
CGGCAGCTCCTACAAGGGATCGGCGTGCACCTGTAGGAGCTGCCGCAGGCTGCGATCTTTTGACTATAAACCGACCACTTCGATTTTTTTTGCCAAGAGATGAGAAGTGGCGCAACCGTCTTATAAATGAAACAGCGCCCTCGGCTATACTCCCCGCATTTCAAAATGCCCCCGAGGATTGACTGTGAAGAACTGGACGTTGCGCCAACGCATTTTGGCGAGCTTTGCGGTAATTATCGCCATCATGTTGCTGATGGTGGTCGTCTCGTATTCGCGCTTGTTGAAGATCGAGACCAGCGAAGCCAGCGTTCGTGAGGATGCGCTGCCGGGCTTGTATTACAGCTCGATGGTCCGCGGCGCCTGGTCCGACAGTTACTTGCGGATGTTGGAGATGCTCGGGCTGGAGCAGGGGAAGGGCTTCACCGCCAAGGATGCCTCGGATTTCAAGGATTTCTCCGCGCGCTTGCAAGAGCAGATGGAGCTTTATCGCGCCACGGTGACGACGGATGAAGACAAGGTCGAATATGCCGCGTTTGAAAAACTCCACGCGGACTACCACCGCATCCTGCTCGCCGTTACGGATTTGCATAAACGCAACCAGGACGCCGAAGCCATCAGGATGTTCAACGAAGAGCTGACCCCCGTCTGGACAGCGGGTCGAATGAAGCTCAGTGATATTCTGCGCCACAACAAAGCAGTGGCAGACCAGGCTGTGGCGGCCATCGACGATGCGGTACTCACCGCCAAGGGGATCATGGGCATTTCCCTGGTGCTGGCAGTGCTGGCCGCCGGCCTTTGCGGCCTGCTGTTGATGCGCGCCATCATGGCGCCGATGAATCGTATCGTGCAAATCCTCGAAATCATGCGCACGGGCGATCTGAGCTCGCGTCTCAATCTTGAGCGCAAGGACGAATTCGGTGCCGTGGAAACCGGCTTCAACGACATGATGACCGAGCTGACCGCCCTGGTGTCCCAGGCCCAGCGCTCGTCGGTGCAAGTGACCACATCGGTCACCGAGATCGCCGCGACGTCCAAGCAACAGCAGGCCACCGCCACCGAAACGGCCGCGACCACCACTGAAATCGGCGCGACTTCCCGGGAAATCGCCGCTACGTCTCGTGACCTGGTACGCACCATGACCGAAGTGTCCACCGCCGCCGACCAGGCTTCGGTGGCCGCCGGTTCCGGGCAACAGGGCCTGGCGCGCATGGAAGAGACCATGCATTCGGTGATGGGCGCGGCCGACCTGGTCAACGCCAAGCTGGCGATCCTCAACGAGAAGGCCGGCAACATTAACCAGGTGGTGGTCACCATCGTCAAGGTCGCCGATCAGACCAACCTGTTGTCGCTCAACGCGGCTATCGAAGCCGAGAAGGCCGGCGAATACGGTCGAGGTTTTGCCGTGGTTGCGACTGAAGTCCGGCGTCTGGCGGACCAGACCGCCGTCGCCACCTACGACATCGAGCAGATGGTGCGCGAAATTCAATCGGCGGTGTCGGCCGGTGTGATGGGCATGGACAAATTCTCCGAGGAAGTGCGCCGCGGCATGTTCGAGGTGCAGCAGGTGGGCGAGCAGTTGTCGCAGATCATCCATCAGGTCCAGGCGCTGGCGCCGCGGGTGTTGATGGTCAACGAAGGCATGCAGGCCCAGGCCACCGGCGCCGAGCAGATCAACCACGCGCTGGTGCAATTGGGTGATGCCAGCAGCCAGACCGTCGAATCCCTGCGCCAGGCCAGCTTCGCCATCGACGAGCTGAGCCAGGTGGCGGTAGGGCTGCGTAGCGGCGTCTCGCGATTCAAAGTCTGATGAGCGAACTCACGGCCAAGCGCTCTGCCGTGAAACAGGCGGCGCACGCGTTATTCCTGGTGTTTCGCATCGGTCACGAGCGGTATGCCTTGCAGGCGATCGAGGTGGCGGAAGTGCTGTCGCGCCTGCCATTGAAGCCGATTGCCCAGGCGCCGCACTGGGTCGCCGGGGTATTGGCCTATCGTGGCGCGGTGGTGCCGGTCATCGACCTCAGTGCATTGACCTTCGGCACGCCCGCGCAGGCGCGCACCAGCACGCGCCTGGTGCTGGTGCATTACCGGCCGGATGCAACCGCCCAGGCGCAATTACTCGGTCTGATTCTGGAACGGGCCACCGACACCGTGCGTTGCAATCCGGCGGAATTTCAGCCCTATGGCCTGGACAATCCACAGGCGCCGTACCTGGGGCCCGTACGTGAAGATGCCCAGGGTTTGTTGCAATGGGTGCGGGTGGCCGACCTGCTGGACGATCAGGTCCGTGCGCTGTTGTACCCGACGCCACCCCTTGACCCGGCATTGCTGGAGCAGTGGCAATGAGTAGCGACCAGCGGTTTTTCGATTTTCTCAAGGAGCGTATCGGCCTCGACGTGACGTCGGTCGGCCCGGCGATCATCGAGCGTGCGGTACGCCAACGCAGTGCCGCGTCCCAAGCGCAGACGGCCGACGAATATTGGTGCACCTTGCAGTGTTCAAGCGACGAGCAGCAGGCGTTGATCGAAGCGGTGATCGTCCCTGAAACCTGGTTTTTCCGTTACCCGGAATCTTTCACCACCCTGGCGAAACTGGCGAGCAGGCGCCTGGCCGAGCTCAACAACATGCGCGCCCTGCGGATTCTGAGCCTGCCGTGCTCCACCGGCGAAGAGCCTTATTCCATTGCCATGGCGCTGCTGGATGCCGGGTTCAAGCCGCACCAGTTCAAGGTCGATGGCATGGACGTCAGCCCTTTGTCGGTGGAAAAAGCCCGACGAGCGCTATACGGCAAGAATTCGTTTCGCGGTCAGGACATTGCGTTTCGTGACCGCCATTTCAGCGCCGAAAACGACGGCTATCGACTCAGCGCCCCGGTACTGGAGCAAGTGCGCCTGCAGGTCGGCAATCTGCTCGATCCGACCTTGCTCGCCAGCGAGCCACCCTTTGACTTCGTGTTCTGCCGCAATCTGCTGATCTACTTCGATCTGCCAACACAGAAACAGGTTTTCGAGGTACTCAAGCGCTTGACCCATGTTGATGGGGTACTGTTTATCGGCCCGGCGGAGGGCAGTCTGCTGGGGCGCCTGGGCATGCGTTCGATTGGCATCCCACAATCCTTTGCCTTCAGTCGCCATAGCGCTCCTGAGCCCGAGCCGCTGCCGGCATTCGTACCCACACCGTTGCCGGTGCCGCAACCCGTGCGCAGGGTCGCGCCGATGCCGACTCAACGGCGCCCGTTCGCCAGCGTCAATCAGGTATCGCACTCGGTCGCACCAAGCACATCCGACGCCGCCGCGCTGCTGGCGAACGTCGCCGCGCTGGCCAACGAAGGCAAAAGCGCCGAAGCCCGTGCCGCCTGTGATAACTATCTACGCCACCACGAACCGGTGGCCCAGGTGTTTTATTGGCTGGGGCTGCTCAGCGATGTCGCCGGTAGCGTCCTCGAGGCCCAGGGTTTTTATCGCAAGGCGTTGTACCTCGACCCGCAACATGCCGATGCGTTGATGCACTTGGCCGCCTTGCTGCAATCCCAGGGGGATACCGCGGGAGCCAGACGATTGCAGGACCGCGCCGCCCGCAGCGAGCGCGCCGCCGACAGTGAGCGTAAACGATGATCGCCTCCGACACCTTGAACGTCACCCATGAAGATGCCCAGTCCATCGACGACTGCTGGAATCGCATTGGCATTCACGGCGACAAGTCCTGCCCGCTGCTGAGCGAACACATTCACTGCCGTAATTGCGCGGTGTATTCGGCGGCCGCCACGCGCCTGCTGGATCGCTACGCGTTGCAGCAGGAGGAACGCGCGTCAGCGTCCATTGCCGTCGAAAGCGAGGTGAAAACCCGTTCGCTGCTGATGTTCCGCCTCGGCGAAGAATGGCTGGCGCTGGCCACTCGCAGCCTGGTCGAAGTGGCGCCGTTGCAAACCATTCATTCATTGCCCCATCAACGCTCCCGGGCCTTGCTAGGGGTGGCGAATGTACGGGGTGCGTTGGTGGCGTGCCTCTCTCTGGTCGAGTTGCTGGGTCTCGATAGCACCAGCAGCGTTGCCAGCGGCGCGCGAGTCGTGCCGCGCATGCTGATCATCGCCGCCCACGGCGGTCCCGTGGTGGTGCCGGTAGACGAAGTGGACGGAATACATGCCATCGACGAACGCATCCTCGAAGCGGCGTCCCGCTCTGGCGCGCAGGCCAGTGCCAAGTACACCCGTGGCGTGATGCAATTCAAAGGTCGCAGCCTGCGCTGGCTGGATGAAGATCAGCTGATGTCCGCCGTGACCCGGAGCCTCACATGACCCCCGAGCAAATGCGCGACTCTTCGTTGCTGGAGCTGTTCAGCCTGGAAGCCGAGGCCCAGACCCAGGTGCTGAGCGCAGGTTTGTTGGCGCTGGAACGTGATCCGACCCAGGCTGATCATCTCGAATCGTGCATGCGTGCGGCACATTCGCTAAAAGGCGCGGCCCGGATCGTCGGCGTCGATGCTGGCGTCAGCGTTGCCCATGTCATGGAAGATTGCCTGGTCAGTGCCCAGGAAGGGCGCTTGTACCTGCGCCCGGAACACATTGATGCGTTGCTGCAAGGCACCGACCTGCTGATGCGCATCGCGACACCGAACAATGCGCCGGGCGCTGCGGACATCGAAGCGTATGTCGCATTGATGGGGCGCTTGCTCGATCCAATGGCTGCTGCGATACCGAGCATGACCCCCGCCGCGCTGGTGATGGCCGAGCTGCAAGTTGAAGCGCCCGCACCCACGATCGAAGAGCCGGCGGCGCCCGTCGAATCGCTGGCGGTATCGCCGAAACTGGCCAGGCGCACCACCGAAAACGGCGAGCGCGTACTGCGCGTCACTGCCGAGCGCTTGAACAGCCTGCTCGATCTGTCGAGTAAATCCCTGGTGGAAACCCTGCGGCTCAAACCGCACCTGGCAACCATGCAGCGGCTCAAGCGCATGCAGAGCAACAGTCAGCGGGCGCTGGAAAACCTCAACGTCCATCTCAAGGAGCAAGTCCTGAGCCTCGAAGCCCGGGAAGCCCTCGACGATGCACGCCGGCTCCTGGCGGAGTCCCAGCAATTGCTGGTGGAAAAAAACGCCGAACTGGATGAGTTTGCCTGGCAGGCCAGCCAGCGCGCGCAGGTGTTGTACGACACCGCCCTGGCTTGTCGCATGCGGCCGTTCGCCGATGTCTTGACGGGGCAGGTGCGGATGGTCCGCGACCTCGGTCGTAGCCTCGGCAAGCAAGTGCGGCTGGAGATCGAGGGCGAAAAGACCCAGGTCGATCGCGACGTCCTGGAAAAACTCGAAGCACCACTGACTCACTTGCTGCGCAATGCCGTCGATCACGGTATCGAAAGCCCGGAACAAAGGCTGTTGGCGGGTAAGCCAGCAGAGGGCCTGATTCGTCTGCGCGCGTCCCATCAGGCCGGGTTGCTGGTGCTGCAACTGAGCGATGACGGTAACGGGGTCGATCTGGAAAAGGTCCGTCGCAGCATCGTCGAACGCCAGTTATCCCCGGCCGATACCGCCGCGCAATTGAGTGAAGAGGAACTGCTGACCTTCCTTTTCCTGCCCGGCTTCAGTCTGCGCGACACTGTCACCGAAGTCTCCGGGCGCGGCGTTGGCCTGGATGCGGTGCAGCACATGGTTCGCCAGTTGCGCGGTGCGGTGGTGCTGGAGCAGACGGCGGGCGAGGGCAGTCGTTTCCATCTCGAGGTGCCCCTGACCCTGTCCGTGGTGCGCAGCCTGGTGGTGGAAGTCGGTGAAGAGGCTTATGCCTTCCCGCTGGCCCACATTGAGCGCATGTGTGATCTGGAGCCGGCGGATATCGTTCAGGTCGAGGGCCGCCAGCATTTTTGGCATGAAGGCCGGCATGTCGGGCTGGTCGCCGCCAGTCAACTGTTGCAGCGTCCGGCCAGTCAAGGCAGCCAGCAAACCCTGAAAGTCGTGGTGATCCGCGAGCGTGATGCGATATATGGCATTGCGGTAGAACGCTTTATCGGCGAGCGGACATTGGTTGTATTGCCCCTGGATGAGCGCCTCGGCAAGGTCCAGGATATCTCCGCCGGCGCTCTGCTCGACGACGGTTCGGTGGTGTTGATCGTCGACGTCGAAGACATGCTGCGTTCGGTGGATAAGTTGCTCAACACCGGGCGGCTGGAGCGCATTGCGCGCCACAGCAACCAGGTCGTCGCAGCGGCCCGCAAGCGAGTCCTGGTCGTGGATGACTCCCTGACCGTGCGTGAGCTGCAGCGCAAACTGTTGCTCAATCGAGGTTATGACGTGGCCGTGGCGGTCGACGGCATGGATGGCTGGAATGCCTTGCGTTCCGAAGATTTCGACCTGCTGATCACCGACATCGACATGCCGCGCATGGACGGCATCGAGCTGGTGTCGTTGTTGCGCCGGGACAATCGTCTGCAATCGCTGCCGGTGATGGTGGTGTCCTACAAGGATCGTGAAGAAGACCGTCGTCGTGGACTGGACGCCGGGGCCGACTATTATCTAGCCAAAGCCAGTTTTCACGACGATGCCCTGCTCGATGCAGTGGTTGAGCTCATAGGAGGAGCACGGGCATGAAGATCGCAATCGTCAATGACATGCCAATGGCCGTGGAAGCCTTGCGCCGGGCATTGGCTTTCGAGCCGGCCCACCAGGTGATCTGGGTGGCGAGCAATGGCCGCGAGGCGGTGCAAAAGTGTGCCGAACAGACGCCAGACCTGATCCTGATGGATTTGATCATGCCGGTGATGGACGGAGTGGAAGCCACCCGGCACATCATGGCTGAAACGCCCTGCGCGATCGTCATCGTCACCGTCGATCGCCAGCAGAACGTGCATCGGGTGTTCGAGGCCATGGGCCATGGCGCCCTGGATGTGGTCGACACGCCAGCCCTCGGCGCGGGCAATGCCCAGGAAGCGGCGGCACCGCTGTTACGCAAGATCATGAATATCGGCTGGCTGATCGGCGACAAGGGCAATCGGGAATGATCGGCACCGAATCCGACGCGCAGTTCGGGCCCACGCCAGAGCCTGATCGCCATCGGTTCATCCGCTGGCGGGCCGGCGGCTTTGGAACTCCTGCTCAAGGGATTGCCGCGGGATTTTTCCCCGGCCATCGTATTGGTCCAACACGTTGACCAGGTATTCGCCGCTGGCATGGCGGAATGGCTCGGCAGCGCCAGCGGCCTGAACGTGCGCCTGGCCCAGGAGGGCGAACCGCCGCAAAGCGGCACCGTGCTGCTGGCGGGCACCAACCACCATATTCGTTTGTTGAAAAACGGCAAGCTGGCCTACACGGCCGAACCGGTCAACGAGATCTACAGGCCCTCTATCGATGTGTTTTTCGAGAGCGTGGCCAGTTACTGGAATGGCGATGCGGTTGGCGTTTTGTTGACCGGGATGGGGCGTGATGGCGCGCAAGGGCTTAAACTCATGCGCCAGCATGGCTACCTGACCATCGCACAAGATCAACAAAGCAGTGCGGTGTACGGCATGCCGAAGGCTGCAGCCGCCATCGATGCCGCCGTGGAAATACGCCCGCTGGAACAGATAGCGCCACGATTGCTGGAGATATTCCCCAAGTGACCCTTTCAACCGCATTCCTGGCCCAAGTAGTATTCAGGTGAACGCACATGAATGATTTACAGCTCGACGACTTCAAGACTGACGAAAATGCCGCCATGGTGCTGTTGGTGGACGATCAGGCGATGATCGGCGAGGCCGTACGACGCGGTTTGTCGAACGAAGAAAACATCGACTTCCACTTTTGCGCCGACCCGCACCAGGCCATCGCCCATGCCGTGCGCATCAAGCCGACGGTGATCCTGCAGGACCTGGTCATGCCCGGCCTCGATGGCCTCAGCCTGGTACGCGAATACCGCAACCACCCGGCGACCAGGGACATTCCGATCATCGTCCTGTCGACCAAGGAAGACCCGCTGATCAAGAGCGCGGCGTTCGCGGCCGGGGCCAACGACTACCTGGTCAAGCTGCCGGACAACATCGAGCTGGTGGCGCGCATTCGCTATCACTCGCGCTCCTACATGACGCTGCTGCAGCGTGATGCGGCCTACCGCGCTTTGCGGGTCAGCCAGCAACAGTTGCTCGACACCAACCTGGTGTTGCAACGCCTGATGAACTCCGACGGCCTGACCGGGCTGTCGAACCGTCGGCATTTCGATGAATACCTGGAACTCGAATGGCGCCGCTCGCTGCGTGAGCAGACCCAATTGTCGTTGCTGATGATCGATGTGGACTACTTCAAGACCTACAACGACACCTTCGGCCATCTGGAAGGCGACGAAGCCCTGCGCCAGGTCGCCGCGGCGATCCGCGACGCCAGCTCCCGACCTTCCGACCTCCCGGCCCGCTACGGCGGCGAAGAATTCGCCCTGGTACTGCCCAACACCTCGCAGGGCGGCGCGCGGCTGGTGGCGGAAAAACTGCGCATGACCGTGGCCGCGCTGAAGATCCCGCATATAGCCCCGACCGAAGGATCGAGCCTGACCATCAGCATCGGCCTGTCTACCATCATCCCGACATCTGGCAGCAATTGTCGTGAATTGATCTCGGCGGCGGACAAGGGGTTGTACCAGGCGAAGAACAACGGGCGTAATCAGGTTGGCATAGGCTGACCGACACAAAACACCCTGTGGCGAGGGGGTTTATCCCCGCTGGGCTGCGAAGGGGTTCCAACAACGGGACTGCTGCGCAGTCCAACGGGGATAAATCCCCTCGCCACAGATAAATCCCCTCATCACAGATAAATCTCCTCGTCACAGGTGATCTCCACAGTTGCAGAGGGCGTAGGTGAACCCCGCCTTTTCGGCCAAGCGGACTGCCGTTTCCGGCCGTTTACCGTTATACTCGCCGGCTTTCAAAAGTTCGCCAACGAGTGCTGCCCGCCATGGAAATCAACCCGATCCTTAACACCATCAAGGACCTGTCCGAGCGCTCCGAAACTATTCGGGGGTATCTTTGACTACGATCAAAAGCATGAGCGCCTGACCGAGGTCAATCGCGAGCTTGAAGATCCGAGTGTCTGGAACAAACCTGAATACGCCCAGGAACTGGGCCGCGAGCGCGCTGCGCTGGCGCAGATCGTCGATACCCTCGACGAACTGAACACGGGTCTGGCCGATTGCCGCGACCTGCTGGACATGGCTGTCGAAGAAAACGACGAAGGCGCAGTGGGCGATGTCGTCGCCGAGCTGGCCCGTCTTGAGGAAAACCTCGCCAAGCTTGAATTCCGCCGCATGTTCAGCCATGAAATGGACCCGAACAACGCCTACCTGGATATCCAGGCCGGCTCCGGTGGCACCGAGGCCCAGGACTGGGCCAACATCCTGCTGCGCATGTACCTGCGCTGGGCTGACAAACGCGGTTTCGACGCCACCATCATGGAACTGTCGGCCGGTGAAGTCGCGGGCATCAAGGGCGCGACCGTGCACATCAAGGGTGAATACGCCTTTGGCTGGCTGCGTACCGAGATCGGCGTACATCGCCTGGTTCGCAAGAGCCCGTTCGACTCTGGCAACCGTCGCCACACTTCGTTCTCTGCGGTTTTCGTCTCGCCAGAGATCGATGACAAGGTGGAAATCGAGATCAACCCGGCGGACCTGCGGATCGACACCTATCGTTCCTCCGGTGCCGGTGGTCAGCACGTAAACACCACCGACTCGGCTGTACGTATCACCCACGTACCGACCAATACCGTGGTCAGCTGCCAGAACGAACGTTCCCAGCATGCCAACAAGGACACCGCCATGAAAATGCTGCGGGCCAAGTTGTATGAGCAGGAAATGCAGAAACGCAACGCCGCGTCCCAGGCGCTGGAAGACACCAAGTCGGATATCGGCTGGGGTCACCAGATCCGTTCTTATGTGCTCGATGCGTCGCGGATCAAGGATCTGCGTACCAACATCGAACGCAGCGACTGCGACAAGGTGCTCGACGGCGATATCGACGAATACCTGGAAGCCAGCCTGAAATCAGGGCTGTAAGACATGCAATACGGGATCGGTCCCGATCCCTGTAGGAGCCGGCTTGCTGGCGATCCCCGGGCCGCAGGCCCGGGGGCAACGAACCTGTGATGGAATATTTAAAGACATGAGCGACCTAGAACTCGACCCGCAAGCCCTGCAACAGGAAGAAAACTCCCTGATCGCCCTGCGCAAGGAAAAGCTTGCTGCCGAGCGCGCCAAGGGCAATGCCTTCCCCAACGACTTCCGCCGCGAAAACTACTGCAATGACTTGCAGAAACAGTACGCGGACAAGACCAAGGAAGAGCTGGCAGAGGCTGCAATCCCGGTCAAGGTTGCCGGTCGCATCATGCTCAACCGTGGCTCGTTCATGGTGATCCAGGACATGACCGGTCGCATCCAGGTCTACGTCAACCGCAAGACCCTGTCCGAAGACACCCTGGCTGCGGTGAAAACCTGGGACATGGGCGACATCATTGCTGCCGAGGGCACCTTGGCCCGTTCCGGCAAAGGTGACCTGTACGTTGAAATGACCAACGTGCGCCTGCTGACCAAGTCCCTGCGCCCGCTGCCGGACAAGCACCACGGCCTGACCGACACCGAACAGCGCTATCGCCAGCGTTACGTTGACCTGATCGTCAACGAAGACGTGCGCCAGACGTTCCGCGTACGTTCGCAAGTGATCGCGCACATTCGCAGCTTCCTGATGAAGCGCGACTTCCTCGAAGTCGAAACGCCGATGCTGCAGACCATTCCTGGCGGTGCCGCGGCCAAGCCGTTCGAAACCCACCACAACGCGCTGGACATGGAAATGTTCCTGCGTATCGCGCCAGAGCTGTACCTGAAGCGTCTGGTGGTTGGTGGCTTCGAAAAAGTGTTCGAGATCAACCGCAACTTCCGTAACGAAGGCGTTTCGACTCGTCACAACCCTGAATTCACCATGTTGGAGTTCTACCAGGCCTACGCCGACTACGAAGACAACATGGACCTGACCGAAGAACTGTTCCGTGAGCTGGCACAGCTGGTCCTGGGCAGCACCGACGTGCCGTACGGCGACAAGGTGTTCCACTTCGGCGAGCCGTTCGTGCGCCTGTCGGTGTTCGACTCGATCCTCAAGTACAACCCTGAGCTGACCGCCGATGACCTGAACGACATCGACAAGGCTCGCGCCATCGCCAAGAAGGCCGGCGCCAAGGTGCTGGGCTTCGAAGGCCTGGGCAAGCTGCAGGTGATGATTTTCGAAGAACTGGTCGAGCACAAGCTGGAGCAGCCGCACTTCATTACCCAGTACCCGTTCGAAGTATCGCCGTTGGCTCGCCGCAACGACGAGAACCCGAATGTCACCGACCGCTTCGAGCTGTTCATCGGTGGTCGTGAAATCGCCAACGCCTACTCCGAGTTGAACGACGCGGAAGACCAGGCCGAGCGTTTCATGGCCCAGGTGGCCGACAAGGACGCCGGCGACGACGAAGCCATGCACTACGACGCCGACTTCGTGCGCGCGCTGGAGTACGGCATGCCACCGACGGCCGGTGAAGGCATCGGCATCGACCGCCTGGTGATGTTGTTGACCAACTCCCCGTCGATCCGCGACGTGATCCTGTTCCCGCACATGCGGCCACAAGCGTAAGTGTTTCAATAAAAAGCCGCCTCTTCAGGCGGCTTTTTATTGCCTGTCTGGTACAAACGTATCAACTTGTTAGTTTCATCTGAGAGGAAAGACCTGTCGTGAATCGTGCAATGGCTCAAGAAGGTGCAGCGGGTATCGCCACTGCGGTTGCTGAAAGTGTTCAGTACCAGGGCCGCAAGGCCAGCCGGCAGGGCAGCGAGCAACGTCGACAGGACATTCTCGATGCCGCGATGCGCATTGTCGTGCGCGATGGCGTACGGGCCGTAAGGCATCGCGCGGTGGCTGCCGAGGCACAAGTGCCGTTATCGGCGACCACTTACTACTTCAAGGATATCGATGACCTGCTCACCGATACCTTCGCCCAGTATGTGGAGCGCAGCGCGGCCTACATGGCCAAGCTGTGGGTGAATAACGAGGGCCTGCTGCGCGACATGATCGCCAGTGGCGACGGCAGTGCGCAGGCTCGTTCAAAACTGGCGGACGACATTGCGCGGTTGATGACCGACTATGTGCACCGGCAACTGATCACCCGTCGTGAGCACTTGATGGCCGAGCAGGCGTTCCGCCAGGAAGCGCTGCTGAACCCGCGCCTGGCCGAGTTGGTGCGCTCCCATCAGCAAATCCTGTTGCAGGGTTCCTGCCAGCTTTTCCAGGTGCTGGGTTCTCGCGAACCACAGCAGGACGCCAAAGTGTTGACGGCGATAATCGGACGGATGGAATATCAGGGCCTGCTCAACGACGCCGAACCGGACGCCGAAGAGGAGATGCTGGGCATACTGACGCGTTATATGCATTTGGTGCTGGCTTCGGTATAACGCGCCCCCCGTACCGATCGTTCCCACGCTCCGCGTGGGAATGCCGCCCGGGACGCTCTGCGTCCCTTGCCGGTGTGACGCAGAGCGTCACTGGATGCATTCCCACGCGGAGCGTGGGAACGATCAGCGTGGACAAGTCATCGTGTGTCGATAGGGAGTGTTGAATGAAAGCTTGGTGCGCCGTAGTAATCGCCTTGTCGTTCCTGCTGCTCAGCGGCTGCCTGGTGACCTTCAAGGAGCCGCTGCCCACGAGCGAGCCCGCACCAAAAGGTTTATTGGGAAAATGGACCAGCACCAATGCCTGGGGTGAACCGCTGAATCTTGAGTTGACGCGCATCGGCGACAATCGCTATCAGGCAGTCAGCTACTTCAAGGCCAGGCCCAAGGAACGCGAGTCCTATCCATTTACCGTGTCTCACCACGGTAGCCGCTGGTATCTCTCGGCGAAAGCGCCAGCCCGGTTCGGCGGAAATTTCACGATTGCCGGCTTCGAACTCACCGACAAGCGCGAACTGGTGGTGTACAACCTCGACCTCGAGCAAATCAAGCAGGCGCTTGGGCAGAAAATTCTCAGTGGCGAAGGCTTCCAGACCGACGACGGCGAGGGCGTGTTGATCGACAGCAAGATGGACCAGGTATCGGCCTACCTCGACGATCCCGCCAACTCCGATGTATTCGTCGAAGCGGTCCGCTACCAGCGCCAGGCCAAGGCCCAATAACCAACAGGTTTCAACAGGAGTTCCGGGTGGACGATTACCAGCAGTCGATACGCATTTTGTCCGATCGCATTGTGCTGGCACAGACGCCGATTCGCGTCCTCGATGCGGTGAAATGGGACGACAACATCCGCAAGGGCTTCCTCAAGGCCAAGGGCAAGGAAATGCCCGCGGTGGACCGTGATTACTATCTCAACCGTCCGCTGGCCTTCGATTCCAGCAAGGTGAAGCTGGAATTCCAGAACATCGAGCGCGACATCACCCGTCAACTTGGCCAGTTCAACCCGGTCGGGCAAATCATGCGCCGCATGTGCAAGGAATACCGGATGGTGGTGCGCATGCTCGAAGCGCGTGGCACCGAGGATTTCGGCCTGATTTCCCAGGAGTTGTATGGCGCTGCCTCGGACGCCTTTCATGCTGGCGACCCGACCCTGTCCGACCTGGGCATGATGCTGTCCGAGTACCTGAACAACATCGACGGTCGTGGCGACCTCAAGGATGAACCGAAGACGCTGACGGCCAAGGAAGCGGTCGACCTGTTGCAACATCGCTTGAACAAAGTATTTGGCGAAGCCGAGGAAACCATCCGCGTGTTCGAGTCTGACGGCATCGTCGCCGATGCGGCTGCCGGCGCTGACTACATCAAGATCCGCTCCGATGCGATGTTCAATCAGCGCGATGTGCGCGCCCTGGAGGTCCACGAAGGGCTGGTGCATGTCGGTACCACCCTCAACGGTTTGAACCAGCCGATCTGCACCTTCCTGTCCAAGGGGCCGCCCTCGTCGACGGTGACCCAGGAAGGCCTGGCGATCCTGATGGAAATCATCACCTTTGCCTCCTACCCGAGCCGCCTGCGCAAGCTGACCAACCGCACGCGGGCCATTCACATGGTCGAGGAGGGCGCGGATTTCCTGCAGGTGTTCGAGTTCTTCCGTGAACAAGGCTTCGAGATGCCCGAGAGCTACAGCAACGCCAGTCGCGTTTTCCGCGGCTCGGTGCCGACAGGTCTGCCATTCACCAAAGACTTGTCCTACCTCAAGGGCTTCATCATGATTTACAACTACATTCAACTGGCCGTGCGTAAAGGCAAGCTGGAGCAGATACCGCTGTTGTTCTGCGGCAAGACTACCCTGGAAGACATGCGCACCTTGCGCCTGCTGGTGGATGAAGGCCTGGTGGTGCCGCCCAAGTACCTGCCTGAACAGTTTCGCGACATGAACGCGTTGTCGGCGTGGATGTGTTTCTCCAACTTCCTCAATCACCTGAGCCTGGACCGGATCGAGGCGGATTACTCCAACATTCTTTAGGAAGGCGCGGACCAAATGTGGGAGCGGGCTTGCTCGCGAATACGGTCTAACATTCAACATTTCTGTTGTCTGACACACCGCTTTCGCGAGCAAGCCCGCTCCCACATGTGAATTACGTTCCACCTCATTTTTTCGCGAGGTTTCACCGGATGAGAATCCTCGGCATCTTCTGCCTTCTCCTGGCCCTGAGCGGTTGCAGCTCACTGCTGTTCTACCCCGAGCCCGGCCAGTTGTTCACCCCGGAGAAAGCCAAGCTCGAATACCGCGATGTCACCCTGACCACCGCCGACGGCCTCAAGCTGCACGGCTGGTGGCTGCCGGCAAAAAAAGGTGTCGAGGTCAAAGGCACCGTTTTGCACCTGCACGGCAACGGTGGCAACCTGCCCATGCACCTGGGCGGGAGTTGGTGGCTGCCTAAAGAGGGTTACCAGGTGTTGCTGGTGGACTATCGCGGTTACGGCTTGTCCGAGGGCGAACCGAGCTTGCCGGCGATCTATCAGGACATCGACGCCGCGTTCAAATGGCTCGACCAGGCCCCGGAGGTCAAGGGCAAGCCGCTGATCTTGCTGGGACAGAGCCTTGGCGGTTCGATGGCGGTTCACTACCTCGTGCAACACCCCGAGCGGCAAAAACAACTGAAGGCGGTTGTGCTCGATGGTGTGCCTGCCAGTTACCGCAGTGTCGGTCGTTATGCGCTGAGCAATTCATGGGTGTTCTGGGCGTTCCAGGTGCCGCTGTCCTGGCTGGTGCCTGATGGCGACAGTGCGATCAATTCCATGGCTCAGCTCAATGGCGTGCCGAAACTGATCTACCACAGCATCGACGATCCGCTCGTGCCTCTTTCCAACGGCATCCGTCTGTATCAAGCTGCGCCGCCGCCCAGGGTGCTGCAACTGACCCGTGGCGGTCACGTGCAGACATTCGCCGACCCGGTCTGGCGCAAAGTCATGTTGCGTTATCTCGATGACCCGCAGCATTTCAACGGCCTGCGCCGCTTGGGCGAAATCCCCAATTACCCGGCACCCGAACATTCTGAAAATGAACCACCAGAGAGCCCGCAATGAGTGAAGAACGTAACGCCATCCCGCTGATCATCACCGGTATCTGCAGCATCCTCGGCACCGTCGCGGCCTTGTGGTGGTACGGCTACCTGCACTTCGCCAAGCCAGAGGATGCGTTGCTGCTCAACGAATTCACCATGCTCAAGACCGTGCCGGGCGAAGACTACAAGGTCTCCCTGGAACCGGCGGCGCAAGTGGCGCAGTGCATTGATGGCGTGTTGGTGCTGTTCGACACCGAACAGAAAGGCCTGACCGGCGTGCTGGTCAACAACAAGAAGAAAGCGGTGCGTTGCATGGGGCAGGAAACCCCGCAGAAGCTGGAACAGTAGGAGCTGCCGAAGGCTGCGATCTTTTGATCTTGAAAACTAAAAGCCCCGCCTGATCAGATCAGGTGGGGCTTTTGGATTATTGCGTGATGCTTAATTCGAGCTCACCGCCGAACGCGGAATCACCGGCTGGTTGTCATTGGAAATCGTCACTTCCACCCGACGATTCTGTGCCCGGCCCGAGACACTGGTATTTTCCGCCACGGGATATTCCTTGCCATAACCTTGGGCGACGATGCGGGTTGGATCAACACCCATCTTCACCAGCGCCATGCGCACGGAGCTGGCGCGGCGTTCCGACAGTGACTGGTTGTGCGAGGCGGTACCGGTGCTGTCGGTGTAACCCTCGACAATCACTTTGCGGTCCGGATTCTCCTGTAGGTACTGGGCCAGTTTGTTGATGTTCATCATGCCGTTGGATTTCAGCTCGGCCTTGTCGGTGGCGAACAGCACATCACCGAAGGTCACCAACGTGCCGCGATCGGTCTGTTTGGCATTGAGGCTGTCTTGCAGCTGTTTGATCTGCTGGTCGCGGGCGTCAAGACGCGCCTGGGCCCGTTGTGCAGAAGCGTTTTTCAGATTGGCTTCGGCGGTGCGCAGGGCGATGGTCTGTTTCGCCACTTCGACACGCTGGTTGGTCAGGTAGGCCAACTGGTCAACCTTGGCCGGGTCTTCCTTATCCAGATAGGCCTTGTCGGCCTTGTCCAGGTAATCGCTGGCGTCCTTGGTTTCCAGCGCCGCGACTTTGCTCGCCTGCGGGTTGGCTTGCAGGCCGGAATAATTGGTGCGGGCCTGTTCCAGATTGGCGTTCGGTGGCGTTGAGCATGCGGCCAAAGTAACGCTGGCGGCCAGCAGGGCAGGGATCATCAAATTTTTTGAATTCATGGTTTTAGTCCTTTTCAATCGAGTAAGAAATACGTCGTGCAGCGCTGTTACTGAACGGTGCGCTGGCTTTCCTGACGCAGTTCCTGAACCCCTTTCTGAGAGTCCTTCACAGATTGTTCGGCTTTCATCGCCTGGGCTTTGCGCTCGGCTACACGAGCGTCCCACTCAGCCTGTTCGGCCAAGGTCTTGGCTTGATCGAACTTCTTGTCGTGCATGGCAATTTCGGCTTGCTTGAGTTTGTCTTGTGCAGCCTTCATTTCCACTGCAGCGAATTCGGTACCACCGGCACTGACGGCGCTGTTGACCGCTGACTCGGTGACGGCGAATTGCTCGGTGGGTGGGTTACCCGCGCAGCCGGCCAGCACGAGGCCTGTGCCGATGGCCAGTGCCGCCATTTTCAGTCCGTGCAGGGAAGAGGATTTGCCAGTTCGGGTTTTCATCGTTTTCAACTCCATTGGGCTAACTCCTGAGCAACGTGAATATCCATCCTGGGCAATGAGCCGAAACCGTATTTCACAAGGCTTTTTGAAACGGCCGTCCCAGGCGTGGTTACTGGGTTGACCCGAGGCGTTTTTTGAAAGTTCAGAAATTTAGCTGGCTATCGAAAAAATTTCGACGCAGCGCGAAGGGCTCTATATCGAGGAATGTGGCGATGAACACAGCTGATCACACCCCTCGAAGGGGGTGCGAACAGTGATTTTCAGGAGGGACAAATACAAAAAAAATCAGTGCTTTTGCTTGTCGCCAGCGGCCGACAGGTCATGCAAATGACGACGGGACAAAGCGAGGAAACGTGGGGTCGGGCCGATGTCTTCGTACAACGGATCGCCCTCTTCATCAGTGGCCACTACGGTGGAACCTTTCACATAGGGAAAGCTTTTTTCCAGTTCTTCCAGGGCAGCCCCGATCAGTTCGCCCAGCAGTTCTTCAGGATGCCGCTTGGGGTACATCTCGATAATCGCCGCAAGCCGTGCGGCAGCCTCCACGTCCAGATGAATCGAATAGCCTGTGTCGGTCAGGCGACCCTTGGCGTTTTCTTCCCAGTGGTTGGCAAGCTCGCGGATTTTCATAATGACCTCATTGCACTCCTGCTCCCGGCAGGCGGGGAATGTCCGGCAGATGCCGGCGACAGCCGTTGTACGGCTTACCCTTGAGACTAGCTTTTACGCCAAAGGTTTAAAGGCCCTTCGTCGTCTTGCTTGTAAGAACCGGTCTGGAGCGGCACTCTTAAGGTTCCTGGTCGACCGGATTTTTCGCTGGAGAACTGTTGATGACCGATATTGATGCACGCTTGCGCGAAGACGTTCACCTGCTCGGTGAGTTGTTGGGCAACACCATTCGGGAACAGTATGGGGACGGTTTTCTCGACAAGATCGAGCAGATCCGCAAGGGCGCCAAGGCTGACCGTCGCGGTTCCATGGATGCCGAGCTCAGCGCCAGTCTGAACCAGTTGACGGAGGACGAGCTGCTGCCAGTGGCGCGGGCGTTCAACCAGTTTCTCAACCTGGCCAACATCGCCGAGCAGTACCAACTGATTCATCGTCGCGAAGAATCCCAGCCCGCGCCATTCGAGGCGCGGGTGCTGCCGGAGCTGCTCGCCCGCCTGCGCGCCGAAGGTCATGGCGCCGAGTCCCTGGCCCGTCAGTTGGGGCGGCTGGAAATCGAGCTGGTGCTGACGGCGCACCCGACCGAAGTCGCGCGCCGCACGCTGATCCAGAAATACGACGCCATCGCTGCGCAACTGGCGGCGCAGGACCATCGCGACCTGACCAGCGCCGAGCGCGAGCAGATCAAGTCGACATTGCAGCGCCTGATCGCCGAAGCCTGGCACACCGAAGAAATCCGCCGCACGCGCCCGACACCGGTCGACGAAGCCAAATGGGGCTTCGCGGTGATCGAGCATTCACTGTGGCAAGCGATCCCCAACTACTTGCGCAAGGCCGACCAAGCCCTGCATGCCGCCACGGGACTGCATTTGCCATTGGAAGCGGCGCCGATTCGCTTCGCCTCGTGGATGGGCGGCGACCGCGACGGCAACCCCAACGTGACGGCGGCCGTGACCCGTGAAGTGCTGCTGCTGGCGCGCTGGATGGCGGCCGATTTGTACCTGCGCGATGTCGATCATCTGGCTGCCGAGTTGTCGATGCAGCAGGCCAGTGAAGAATTGAAGGCCAAGGCTGGCGACAGCGCCGAACCTTACCGCGCTGTGCTCAAGCAGCTACGCGAACGCCTGCGCGCCACGCGAAGCTGGGCGCACACCGCGTTGTCGACGCCGACGCCTGCACCGGCCGATGTACTGCAAGACAATCGCGACCTGCTCGACCCACTGGAGCTGTGCTACCACTCGCTGCATGAGTGCGGCATGGGCGTCATCGCCGACGGTCCCTTGCTCGATTGCCTGCGCCGGGCCGTGACGTTCGGCCTGTTCCTGGTGCGCCTCGATGTACGCCAGGACTCGTCGCGCCATACCGCGGCCATGACCGAAATCACCGACTACCTTGGCCTGGGTCGCTATGAAGACTGGAGCGAAGAAGAGCGCATCGCCTTCCTGACGCGCGAACTGAATAACCGTCGACCCTTGTTGCCGGCCTACTACAAGCCTTCGGCCGATACCGCCGAAGTGCTGGCGACTTGCCGGGAAATCGCTGCGGCGCCAGGAGCGTCGCTGGGCTCCTACGTGATTTCCATGGCCGGTGCCGCTTCCGATGTGCTGGCCGTGCAGCTGCTGCTCAAGGAGTCCGGGGTATTGCGGCCGATGCGCGTGGTGCCGCTTTTCGAAACCCTTGCCGACCTCGATAACGCAGGTCCGGTGATCGAGAAGCTCTTGTTGCTACCGGGCTATCGCTCGCGCCTGCAAGGCCCGCAGGAAGTGATGATCGGTTATTCCGACTCGGCCAAGGACGCAGGGACCACGGCAGCCGCCTGGGCCCAGTACCGGGCGCAGGAACAACTGGTGGATATCTGCCGCTCGCACGACGTGGAACTGCTGTTGTTCCATGGTCGCGGCGGCACCGTGGGGCGGGGTGGCGGCCCGGCGCACGCGGCGATTCTGTCGCAGCCGCCGGGTTCGGTCGCCGGACGTTTCCGCACCACCGAGCAGGGAGAAATGATTCGATTCAAGTTCGGCCTGCCGGACATCGCCGAGCAAAACCTCAATCTGTATCTGGCCGCGGTGCTCGAAGCGACCTTGCTGCCACCGCCGCCGCCGACACCTGAGTGGCGCCATCTGATGGACGAACTGGCCGCCGATGGGGTCAGCGCCTACCGTGCGGTGGTGCGGGAAAATCCGCAGTTCGTGGAATATTTCCGCCAGTCCACCCCGGAACAGGAGCTTGGGCGCCTGCCGCTGGGCAGTCGCCCGGCCAAGCGCCGTGCTGGCGGGATCGAAAGCCTGCGGGCCATCCCGTGGATCTTCGGATGGACCCAGACCCGGTTGATGCTGCCCGCCTGGTTGGGCTGGGAAGCGGCCCTGAGCAAAGCGCTGGAGCGCGGTGAGGGCGAACTGCTGCAGCAGATGCGCGAGCAGTGGCCGTTTTTCCGCACGCGCATCGACATGCTGGAAATGGTCCTGGCCAAGGCCGACGCGGATATCGCCCGCTCCTACGACGAGCGTCTGGTCGAGCCGGACTTGCTACCTTTGGGCGCGCATTTACGCGACCTATTGTCGCAGGCATGCGCCATCGTTCTCGGCTTGACCGGTCAGTCGCAGCTGCTGGCACATAGCCCAGCCACCCTGGAATTCATCCGCTTGCGCAACACTTACCTCGACCCGCTTCATCTATTGCAGGCAGAGTTGCTGGCACGATCGCGGCAACCGGATGTGGCCCAGGACAGCCCGGTAGAACAGGCGTTGCTGGTGTCTGTAGCAGGGATTGCCGCCGGTTTGCGCAACACCGGCTGAGGATTTTTGCCATGCTTTTGGGCATCCGGCGGGGGCGCCGGATGCGGTTCCAAGGCGGGTTAAAAAGTGCTGCCAGGCGACAGTTAATGATGGGGTTGCGACTTGGGGAACCCGGTTGCGCGGTCACGACAGGCAGTGGTTTCTCCGACTTTTGGCGGCTTGTGTGGGCGAAGCCTGCTGTGTATCTTGATCAGCCTTTGGCCGTTTGGGCGGTCACGACCCTATTTTTGAGATTGGCCCCACGAGGCGAATCTGACGTTATCCATATAAAAAATTGAGGAGCACATCGATGCGCGTCATTCTGCTGGGAGCTCCCGGGGCCGGTAAAGGTACTCAGGCTAAGTTCATCACCGAAAAATTCGGTATTCCGCAAATCTCCACCGGCGACATGCTGCGTGCCGCGGTCAAGGCTGGCACCGAGCTGGGCATCAAGGCCAAGAGCATCATGGATGCCGGTGGCCTGGTGTCCGATGACTTGATCATCGCCCTGGTCAAGGACCGTATCGCCCAGTCCGACTGCGCCAACGGTTTCCTGTTCGACGGTTTCCCGCGCACCATTCCACAGGCTGAAGCCCTGGTGACTGCCGGTGTCGAGCTCGACGCGGTGGTTGAAATCGCCGTTGAAGACGAAGAGATCGTGCAGCGTATCGCCGGTCGCCGTGTTCACGAGGCCAGCGGTCGTGTCTACCACATCGTCTACAACCCGCCGAAAATTGCTGGCAAGGACGACATCACCGGCGAAGAGCTGGTACAGCGCAAGGACGACACTGAAGAAACCGTGCGTCATCGCCTGTCCGTCTACCATTCGCAGACCAAACCGCTGGTGGACTTCTACCAGAAGCTGTCTGCTGCCAACGGCAAGCCGAAGTACAGCCATATCGAAGGCGTCGGCTCGGTTGAAGCGATCACCGACAAGGTGCTGGCTGCCCTGAGCTGAAAATAGCTTGATCTTCTACGGCCCGCTTGCGGGCCGTAGTTGTTTATACTGACGGACTTTTTTCTGACCTCTCTTGTGGAAACATCGATGAGCACCTTGCTGGCCCTGGACACCGCGACTGAAGCTTGCTCCGTTGCCTTGCTGCATGACGGCAAAGTGACGAGCCATTACGAGGTGATTCCGCGCCTGCATGCACAGAAGCTGCTGCCGATGATCCAGCAGTTGCTTGCCGATGCCGGTACCACCCTGCAAGCGGTCGATGCCATCGCCTTCGGTCGCGGGCCGGGTGCATTCACCGGCGTGCGGATTGCCATCGGTGTGGTGCAAGGCCTGGCCTTTGCACTCGATCGCCCAGTCTTGCCGGTGTCGAACCTGGCGGTGCTGGCCCAACGCGCCTATCGCGAACACGGTGCCAGCCAGGTCGCGGCGGCCATCGATGCGCGGATGGACGAGGTGTATTGGGGCTGCTACCGAGAAACCGCAGGGGAGATGCGCCTGGTCGGCTCCGAAGCGGTATTGCCACCGGAAGTCGCTGCATTGCCGGCCGATGCCAGCGGTGAGTGGTTCGGCGCGGGCACCGGTTGGGGCTATGCCGAACGCATTGGCGTCAGCCTGAGCGGGCAGGATGCGGGCATGTTGCCCCATGCTGAAGATTTGCTGACCCTGGCGCGTTTCGCTTGGGATCGTGGCGAGGCGATCGTGGCGGATGAGGCGCAGCCGGTTTATCTGCGCGATAAAGTGGCGACGCCGAAAGCGCGTTAATCCCTTGGTCCCAGGTGTCCGCTTCGCGAGCAGGCTCGCTCCCACAGGAGTTATGCCAATCGCTGTGGGAGCGAGCCTGCTCGCGAAGACGATCATGCCTGGCGAAGCCAATCGTCGTTTTCTAACCCCGGGTTTTAAACCTTTTGCCTTTTATGTGTTCTAGTTATCACTAGGCAGTTTGCGATGTGGGTTATGTGCCACTAGACTGCCATTACTGATACCGAGCATGCACCTATGCGTATAGACGGCGTTTCCTCTCAGTCCTACCCCATCAAGCGCAAGCCTCGCATAGACCCGCGAGTGGAAGACGAGTCCGTCGATATCGAAGGCGAACTTGCATTTGCGACTGAAGAACAGCTGGCTGCCCGTGCCGCCAAAGCCGCTGCGCAGAAGCTGAGCAATCTTCCCGCCCGCCAGCAGGACATGCTTTATCACCGCGCGATGAACAAAAGCGTGGCAATGGCGCTGGCCAGTTACCTGAGCACCGCCAGTTTCGTCGATTGGGATGCACAAGTGCTGGGCCTCGACCTGTACATCTGATGTTGCCTTACTACCTTGGTTGCCCGTCCTGGAGCGAAAACGCCTGGCGTGATTACCTCTACCCGGCAGCGGCCAGGCCCGCCGATTTTCTGGGTCTCTATTCCCAAGTGTTCAACGCCGTGGAAGGCAATACGACCTTCTACGCGAGTCCCTCTGCCAGTACCGTGCAGCGATGGGCCGAGGTCATGCCCGCACACTTTCGCTTCACCGCGAAGTTTCCCCGCGAGATCAGTCACGGCGGGGACCTGCGAGAACAACTGACTGCCGCCGAAACCTTCACCCGATTGCTCAGCCCGCTGGGCGAGCGGATAGCGCCGTTGTGGCTGCAATTATCCAAGGGCTTTACGCCGCAACGCTTGCCCGAGCTGGCCGGATTCATCGACGCGCTGCAGCGCCCGCTGGCCGTTGAAGTGCGGCATGACGAGTTCTTTGCCAAGGGCGAGAACGAGCGGATGCTCAATCGCCTGTTGCTCGATCGTGGGGTCGAGCGCATTTGCCTTGATCCCCGTGCTTTGTTCAGCTGTACCTCCACCGACCCTTCGGTGCTGCACGCCCAATCGAAGAAACCCCGTGTGCCGCCGCGCCCTGCAGCGTTCACGCAGTTCCCGCAGGTGCGTTTCATCGGTCATCCGCAGCTTGAGGCCAATGAACCGTTCCTGTTGCCGTGGGTGGAGAAAATCGCCCTGTGGATCGAAGAAGGTCGTACGCCCTACATCTTCCTGCACACCGCCGACAATGTGCTCGCGGCCAAACTGGCACAACGTTTCCACGCGCGCCTGATGCTGCGTCTGCCTGGCTTGCCGGCGCTGCCTGAGCTATACAGAGAGCCCGCGGCGGAGCAACTTGGCTTGCTCTGAAGCGGACTCGTTTCCCTTCAGAGGAGCCTGCCAATGGATGCGCAAACCCTTCGAGCCCAAGCGTTCAGAGCCTTGCACGAACGCGACGGGGTTTTTGTGATTCCCAACCCGTGGGATGCTGGTTCGGCCAAGATGCTCGCCAGCCTGGGTTTCGAGGCGCTGGCGACCACCAGCGCCGGTTACGCTTTTTCCCAGGGTCGCCCTGATGGCGGCCTGACGCTTGACGACACCCTGGCCAACGTCCGGGCGATTGTCGCCGCCACCGACCTGCCGGTCGCGGTCGATCTGGAAAACGGATTCGCCGATGATCCCGCCGAATGCGCGCAAAGCATTCTGGCGGCGGCGGCCGCGGGTGCCGTCGGCGGTTCGATCGAGGACTTCACGGGCCGACCGGACGCTCCGATTTATTGCTTCGAACATGCCGTGGCGCGCATCGAGGCCGCCGTCGCTGCCGCTCGCAGCTTGCCTTTCGCGTTCACGCTGACAGCCCGTGCCGAGAACTATCTGCATGGCAATCCGGATCTGGCCGACACGATCCTCCGCTTGCAGGCGTTCGCCGAAGCGGGTGCCGACGTGTTGTATGCGCCAGGGTTGCGCAGCGCTGAAGAGGTATTGGCGGTGGTTCGCGCCGTGGCGCCGAAACCGGTCAACGTGTTGATGTCCGGCGGCTTGAAGCTGACGGTCGAGCAGTTGGGCGAAATGGGCGTCAAGCGCATCAGTGTCGGCTCGGCGCTGGCCCTGGCGGCGCTGGGTGAGTTCTACCGCGCGGCCGAAGAGATCAAGACGGCGGGCACGTTCGGCTTCACGTCGCGCTCCATGCCCTACGCCCAGGCCAATCAGTTTTTCAAAGGCTGACGGTGCGGTTTCGCGGGTGGCTGCTGCTGATCCTGTTGATCATCGCAGCTGCGGGAGTGGGCGTCTGGCGCGGTTGGATCCTTCTGCCGCCGCAGTGGAATCCCTGGGCGCCGCTGGACGTCAAGGCGGAGCCCAACCTGCTGACCCGCTACAAACTGATGCGTCTGCGCGCTGATTCGCAGCTGTGCGATCAGGCGTTGAGCAGCTCCGGATTGCGCGTGACCCGTCAGGCCGACAGCCCGGACGCCAAATGTCCGCTGACCAATGCCCTGCGTGTGCAGGGCGGGGACGTGGCCCTGAGCAGCAGTTTCCTTGCCAGCTGCCGACTCGCCGTGTCGTTTGCCCTGTTCGAGCATCACGCGCTGCAACCTGCGGCGCAGGCGATCTACGGGCAAGCGGTCACGCGGGTCGATCACCTTGGCAGCTTTGCCTGCCGCAATGTCTACAGTCGCGAGAATGGCAGGCTCAGCCAGCACGCGTCGGCCAATGCACTGGATATCGCCGGTTTTCGACTGGCGGATGGCCGGACCGTCAATGTGCTCAAGGATTGGTCGAAGGATAATCAGGATGGAAGATTTTTAAGGCAGGTGCGCGATGGCGCCTGTGGCCTGTTCAGCGTGGTGCTGAGCCCGGATTACAACGCGGCCCATCGCAATCACTTTCATCTGGATGTCGGGCCTTGGTGGGTCTGTCGGTGATGCTTAGGCGGCGAGGCGCAGGTTCTGCAGGATGACCGGGCGTGCCCAGCCGTTATCGAAATCGAGTTGTTTCTGTTGCTCCAGCAGTTCTTCCGGCGAGAACGGCGGGAATGGCTTGTCCAGCAGATCGAGCTCGAACTCGGCGATCGGCAAATGCAGTGGACGCGGTTGCGGCGCGGGACCGACTTGCGGCAACGGCTGACCGGCGGTGAGCACGATCGGGCGCACCCAGCCGCTCTCGAAGTCTTGCTGTTGCTGCTGGGCAACGATTTCTTCGGCGGGGAACGGTGGGAATGGTTTGTCGGCCAGGTCCATTTCGAACTCGGCAATTGGCAGGAACAGCGGTTCGGGCGGGCGAACTTCGTTGTCTTTCACGTCGCATTCGCGCTGGGAAACGATGTGTGCCAGCAGGTCACTGCCCACGGTAGGTTCAACCGGGCTTTGCAAATCGACCGGTGGAAAATTCAGCGATTGCGGAAGCACTTCACCCGACTGTTCGGCCAGCGCACGGGCAAAGAAATCCTGCCATATGTGACTGACGCCGCCCAGTACCTGGGTATTTCGCAGGTTGTAATCGCCGTAGGGCGAGATAAAGCCTGTGATTGTGGGTTGAATGTCTGACATTTCTCTCGGTCGACGCTCAGCTCTGGCAAAATGCTCGATAGTTTTGTTATCGGCCGTTTTTGCCGATCATTAATTTTTTGAGCGTGTTTTCCCATGATTGATCAACCTGCGGCCTGCCGCATCCATGTCGAGGCGCTGAGCGCGGCCTTCGAGCCCCAGGCCGAGCAATGGGCCGAGCGTCTCGGCCTGCCGTTGCAAGTGACTGATGGCGAGTTCGCGTTGCAGGTGGGTGACCAGGGTCTGCAGCTGCAACAGCTGGGGCCGGACGCGCCCGGACCAGTGCGGGTGGATTTCGTCGAGGGTGGCGCGGCGCATCGCCGGTTGTACGGTGGCGGCAGTGGGCAGATGATCGCCAAGGCCGTCGGCGTCGCCCAAGGCGTGCGTCCGCGTGTGCTGGATGCCACTGCGGGGCTGGGCAAGGATGCGTTCGTGCTGGCTAGCCTGGGTTGCGAGATGAGCCTGATCGAGCGTCAGCCGTTGATTGGTGCCTTGCTTGAAGATGGCCTGGCCCGTGGCGCGGAAGATTTTGACGTAGCGCCCATCGTGGCGCGCATGCGCTTGCTCAAGGGCAATTCGATCGAGGTGATGCGCAATTGGCAGGGCGAACCGCCGCAGGTGATCTACCTCGACCCGATGTTCCCCCATCGTGAGAAAACCGCGCTGGTGAAAAAGGAAATGCGCCTGTTCCGGCCGCTGGTTGGGGATGATCCGGATGCGCCGGCTTTGCTTGAAGCCGCCCTGGCCCTGGCCAGCCACCGGGTGGTGGTCAAGCGTCCGCGCAAGGCGCCGTGCATTGAGGGGCCCAAGCCGAGCCATGCACTGGATGGCAAGTCCAGCCGGTATGACATTTATCCGAAGAAAGCGCTCAAGCCCTAAGACCGAGTCGCCTTCATCGCGGGCAAGCCACGCTCCCACAGGATTTGTGTTGAACACAATTTCTATGAATACCTCGAACCCTGTGGGAGCGGGCTTGCCCGCGATGGCGTCAGATCAGCCAACCAATATCTGTCAGGCCTACTCCGGCCGATAAGCCCGCATAAACAATCCCACCACTTCCTGCACATGGCTCTCGGCCGCGTCCCCGGTCAGTGGCTCACCGCAGCCATACAACAACCGAAAATTCCCCGCGCCCTTGAGCAGGCAGAAGAAGTGCTCAGCCGCATTGTGCGGTTTGTCGATACTCAACGCGCCACTTTCGTCGATCCGGGTCAGCAAACGCTCCATGCCATGCAGCATGCGTTGCGGGCCCGCCTCAAAGAAGATTTGCGAGAGTTTCGGGTCCTGGCTGCCCAGGGTCATCATCAACCGGTGCAGGTTCACCGACTCGTCGCTGTTGATCAACTGGTGAAAGCCGCGGGCGATGTTCAGCAGTACGGTTTCCACTGCCACGCCTTCGGGCAATTCAAAGAACAGTGACGGCAACTGTTCCTCGCACTTGGCCACCACGGCAGCGGAGAACAGCGTCTCCTTGTCGTTGAAGTGGCTGTAGACCGTGAGCTTCGACACACCGGCCTGCGTAGCGACAGCATCCATGCTGGTGTTGGCATATCCCTTGGTCAGAAACAGCGTTTTCGCTGCATCGAGGATCGCCTGGCGCTTGGCCAGATCCTTGGGGCGGCCCGGGCCATTGGGTGCTGAAAGATTGTTCGGCATATTCGCTTTTATTACTGGACTGGTGAGTTTGCTATTAATAACATACTCGTCAGTATAATTATTCCAAGCACCATTGGCGAAAGGTCCTTCACCATGTTCCGCTATGCCTTGCCCCTCGCGTTGCCAGTCACCCTGGCGTTTTTATTGACCGCGTGCGGTCACGAAGAGGCGCCTCAAGTCAGCGTTCGACCGGCCATGGTGGTCCAGCCAGAGCCTTCAACCCAGGCGATGGAAAGTTATCCCGGTGAAGTCCGTGCCCGCTTTGAACCGGAGCTGGCGTTCCGCATTGGCGGAAAAGTCAGCCGACGACTGGTCGACGAAGGGCAGCGGGTCAAGGCCGACCAGCCACTGGCGGAACTCGATCCCCAGGACGTGCGCCTGCAACTGGAGGCCACCCGTGCCCAGGTCGCGGCCGCCGAGGCCAACCTGAACATGGTGCGTGCCGAGCGTGATCGCTATAAAACGCTGATGGAGCGCCAACTGGTCAGTCGCTCGCAGTATGACAATCACGAAAACCTGTACCGGTCCGGTGAAGCGCGTCTTAAACAGATCAAGGCCGAGTTCAACGTCTCCACCAATCAGGCCAGTTACGCGGTGCTGCGGGCGCCGCAAGATGGCGTTGTGGCCAAGCGAGCCGTGGAAGTCGGGCAAGTGGTCGCGGCGGGGCAAACGGTGTTTACCCTGGCCACCGATGGTGAGCGTGAAGTGTTGATCAGCTTGCCGGAGGCAAGCTTCGGCCGCTTCAAGGTGGGTCAACCGGTTTCGGTTGAACTGTGGACGCAACCGGATCAGCGCTTCGCCGGGCACATCCGCGAACTGTCGCCGGCCGCTGATCCAAAGTCGCGCACCTTCGCCGCGCGTATCGCCTTCAATGCGGGCACGGTACCGGCCGAACTCGGCCAGAGCGCCCGTGTCTTCGTTCAGAGCGCCCAATCCGTGCCGTTGTCAGTGCCACTGTCGGCGCTGACCGCGGAGAACGGCGTGACCTACGTCTGGGTCGTCAGCGCCAACAACACCTTGAAAAAGACCCCGGTTCGGGTCGGTGCCTTCGGTGAGAAAACCGTCCCGGTACTCGAAGGCCTCAATGCCAGCGACTGGGTGGTGGCCGCCGGCGTCCATGTGCTTCTCGACGGGCAGTCCGTGCGCCCGGTGGATCGCTCCAACCGCGTGGTCAATCTGGCTGGCAAGGAGTAGTCCCCGATGGGTTTCAATCTTTCTGCCTGGGCGCTGCGCAATCGCCAGATCGTCCTGTTCCTGATGCTCTTGCTGGCGATTGTCGGCGCACTGTCCTACACCAAGCTGGGTCAAAGCGAAGACCCGCCGTTCACCTTCAAGGCCATGGTGATCCGTACCAACTGGCCGGGGGCGACCGCACAGGAAGTCTCGCGCCAGGTCACCGAACGCATTGAAAAGAAGCTGATGGAAACCGGCGAGTACGAGCGCATCGTGTCGTTCTCGCGCCCGGGTGAATCACAGGTGACCTTCATCGCCCGAGACTCCATGCACTCGGTGGAGATACCGGACCTCTGGTATCAGGTGCGCAAGAAGGTCAGCGATATTCGCCATACCCTGCCGCCGGGTATCCAGGGGCCGTTCTTCAACGATGAATTCGGCACCACCTTCGGCAATATCTACGCCCTGACAGGCGAAGGTTTCGATTACGCCGTGCTCAAGGACTACGCCGACCGCATCCAGATCCAGCTGCAGCGGGTCAAGGATGTGGGCAAGGTCGACCTGCTCGGTTTGCAGGACGAAAAGATCTGGATCGAGTTGTCCAACGTCAAGCTCGCCACCCTCGGATTGCCGCTGGCGGCGGTGCAGCAAGCCCTTGAAGAACAGAATGCGGTGTCCACCGCCGGCTTCTTCGAAACCACCAGCGAACGATTGCAGCTACGGGTCTCGGGGAATTTCCAGACGGTCGAAGAGATCAAGAACTTCCCGATTCGCGTCGGCGATCGTACGTTCCGCATCGCCGATGTCGCCAACGTGCGTCGCGGTTTCAACGATCCACCGGCGCCGCGCATGCGCTTCATGGGTGAAGACGCCATTGGCCTGGCCGTGGCCATGAAGGACGGCGGCGACATTCTGGTGCTGGGCAAGGCCCTGGAAATCGAGTTTGCCCGTATCCAGAAGAACCTCCCGGCCGGCATGCAGTTGCGCAAGGTCTCGGACCAACCGGCCGCCGTGAAAACCGGCGTCGGCGAGTTCGTCCAGGTGTTGGTCGAAGCGTTGGCCATCGTCTTGCTGGTGAGCTTCTTCTCCCTCGGGGTGCGCACCGGCATGGTGGTGGCCCTGGCCATCCCGCTGGTATTGGCGATGACGTTCGCCTGCATGTATTACCTCGGGATAGGCCTGCACAAGATCTCCCTCGGCGCCCTGGTGCTGGCGCTGGGCTTACTGGTGGACGACGCCATCATCGCCGTGGAAATGATGGCGATCAAAATGGAGCAGGGCTTCGACCGGATCAAGGCGGCGAGTTATGCCTGGACCAGCACCGCGTTCCCGATGCTCACCGGTACGCTGATCACCGCCGCCGGTTTCCTGCCTATCGCTACCGCGCAATCGGGCACCGGCGAATACACCCGTTCGATCTTTGAAGTGGTGACCATTGCACTGGTGGCGTCCTGGGTGGCGGCGGTGCTCTTCGTGCCTTATCTGGGGGAAAAGCTCCTGCCGGACCTGGCGAAAATTCACGCGGCCAAACATGGCACTGATCAACCCGATCCCTATGGCACGCCGTTTTATCAACGCGTACGGCGTCTGGTGGAGTGGTGCGTGCGCTGGCGCAAGACCGTGATCACGGCGACTGTGGTGCTGTTCATTGCCTCCATCGTGCTGTTTCGATTTGTGCCTCAACAGTTCTTCCCGGCCTCGGGTCGACTGGAGTTGATGGTCGACCTGAAGCTGGCCGAAGGCGCGTCCCTGAGCAATACGGCCGAGGAGGTCAAGCGCCTCGAAGCGTTGCTCAAGGACAAAGCCGGCATCGACAACTACGTGGCCTACGTCGGGACCGGCTCACCGCGTTTTTACCTGCCGCTTGATCAGCAATTGCCAGCAGCGAGCTTCGCCCAGTTCGTCGTCCTGGCAAAAACCATCGAAGATCGCGAACCCTTGCGCACCTGGCTGATCACGACCCTCAACGAACAATTTCCGGCCTTGCGCTCGCGGGTCACGCGCCTGGAGAACGGTCCGCCGGTTGGCTATCCGGTGCAATTCCGGGTGACCGGTGAGCACATCGAGGAAGTCCGCGCACTGGCCCGAAAGGTCGCGGCCAAGGTTCGCGAAAACCCGCATGTGGTCAACGTCCACCTGGACTGGGAAGAGCCCAGCAAGGTCGTCTATCTGAATATCGATCAGGACCGTGCACGGGCATTGGGCGTGAGCACGGCAAACCTGTCGAAGTTCCTGCAGAGCTCGCTGACCGGTTCCAGCGTCAGCCAGTACCGCGAAGACAACGAGTTGATCGAGATCCTGTTGCGCGGCACCGTGCATGAGCGCACCGAACTGTCGCTGCTGCCAAGCCTGGCGGTGCCGACCGACAATGGTCGCAGCGTTGCGCTGTCGCAGATCGCGACCCTGGAATACGGCTTTGAAGAAGGCGTGATCTGGCACCGTAATCGCCTGCCCAACGTGACGGTTCGCGCCGACATCTATGGCAAGGAACAACCGGCGACCCTGGTGCAGCAGATCATGCCGACCCTCGATCCGATCCGCGCCGAATTGCCGGATGGCTATCTACTGGATGTCGGCGGTACGGTCGAGGATTCCGCTCGCGGGCAGAACTCGGTGAAGGCGGGCGTGCCGTTGTTCATCGTGGTGGTGTTGACGTTGCTGATGCTGCAGTTGCGCAGTTTCTCACGCACGGCGATGGTGTTCCTGACGGCGCCCCTGGGGTTGATCGGGGTGACGTTGTTCCTGATGGTGTTCCGCCAGCCGTTCGGGTTTGTGGCCATGCTTGGGACCATCGCGTTGTCGGGGATGATCATGCGCAACTCGGTGATCCTGGTGGATCAGATCGAGCAGGATATCGCGGCCGGGTTGAAGCCGTGGCAGGCGATTATTGAGGCGACCGTGCGGCGGTTCAGGCCGATTGTGCTGACGGCGCTGGCTGCTGTTCTGGCGATGATTCCATTGTCGCGCAGTGTGTTTTTCGGGCCGATGGCGGTGGCGATCATGGGCGGTTTGATCGTGGCGACGGCGTTGACGTTGTTGTTTTTGCCTGCGTTGTATGCGGCTTGGTTCCGGGTCAAGAAAGAAACGGCCTGAGTTCGTTGGACTTGGCGGCCTTTGGGCCGACCAAGCTCTGGTTTTCGAGTACATATCCGTTTCTGCGGTAAGGGCGGCTGACGGTTTCGCCCTTACGGCGACTCACTTTTTTTCAAACCCCTCCGGTTGGCTTCGCTGGCACCTACATGCAGCGTGTTCGACTGCGTCGAACGGCGCTGCGCGCCACTCCCCGGATGAACACCTCCGCTCAGCCTCCCGAAGGGACGGGTGGATCAAGATCAACAGCTGAAGGCGAGCTAACGCTCGGCCTGATGAGTGGTGAAGAGCGGAGGGTGTATACCCTGTGGGAGCGGGCTTGCTCGCGAAGGCGGCCTGCCAGCCGACCTGCATCTTGATCGTACCCACGCTCTGCGTGGGAATGCCGCCGGGGACGCTCCGCGTTCCGCTGTCGACGCAAGGCTTGAGTCCTGCGCTGTGACGCGGAGCGTCACGGGATGCATTCCCACGCGGGCGTGGGAACGATCAGGGTGGTGGCTTAGAGCGTACCAAACACCTTCTTCGCCAAACTGGTCGCCGCCGCCGTCGGGTTCTGGCGGATGGTTTCTTCCTGTTTGCCGATCATTTCGAACAAACCGTTCAACGCCTGCTCGGTCACGTAGTTTTCGACGTTGGCACTCTTCGCGTCGATCACGCCCATGGTCGCGGCCTGCCCGGCGAATGAGTTGTACTGCTGGGCCAGGCCAACCTGGTCGGTGGCTTGCTTGACGATGGGCAGGAATTTGGCGCGGATTTGTTCGCGGCTGGTCTTGTTCAGGTACTGGGTGGCCGAGTCATTGCCGCCGCTGAGAATGCCCTTGGCATCGTCGACCGTCATCTTCTTCACGGCGTCGACGAGGATCGGTTGGGCCTGGACCACGGCGGTTTCCGCCGCTTTGTTCATGCTGGCTTCCAGTTGATCGACCTGATCGCCCATGCCGAACTGTTTCATTTTGCTGGCCACTTTGCCCAGTTTGCCCGGCAGTTCGATCTTCACGTCCGGGTTGTTGCTGAAGCCGCCCGGGGTGCCGAGTTGTTTCACCGCCAGTTGCGCGCCTTGGGTCAGGGCGTCCTTGAGACCGCCAGTGGCGTCTTTTTGCGACAGGTCGCTCAGAGACAGTGCCAGGGCGCTGGCAGAGATCATCAAGCCTGCGCACAGGCCGGCAAAACGGAGGGTAGGGCGGAGCATGGCAACTTCCTTTTTCAAAGACACTTATTTGAATAAGCTCTAGCGGGCCGCGTCAACGCGGACCTTCACGGGCTGCGGATCGGAGCCGTCCAGGCGCACGGCGTGATTTTCGGTGGTGATAAACAGCAGTTTGCCATCGACTTCGATGCGTGCGTTGATCGAGTAACGGTGGTTGGGTTCGATCTTCAGCGGGTCGTAGCTCAGGTGGAACGGTAGCGGCACCTGGCCTTTGACCGGGCCACGTTGTTCGTCGATGACCTTGGCCGGGGCGTCGGCAAGCGAGATGTCTTGCAGGCTGACACTCAGGATTGCCGTCGGTGGCAGTGCAATGCGTTGCAGGTAGAAGACTTCGCCATCAAGGGATGCCTTGGGCGCGGGAGTCGGGTGCTGGCAGGCTGTCAGCAGCACTGCGGCTGCTATCAGGGAAAGCTTTTTCATTGGCAGATCTCCGTATCGACGGCACCAGGACCGACTGGCGCCTTGATCAATCTAGACGGTTTGTTCGGGCGTAGCGGGTTGGTCGGCGGCATCTTCACTGCGATGCAGCGCCACCTGACGGATCGACAAGCGAATCTCCGCCGGCAGCACCCGCTTCGCCGCACCTTCGGCCAACTCCCCCAGCAGCTCGTGATAGCTCAGCTTGCCGGCTTCATCGCGCTTGAGTACGTCCAGGTCCAGCAAAGTCTGGATGAAATGGCGGAACAGGCTCTTGTCAAAGAACTCCGGGGCGTTCAGGCCATGCAGGATCGACAGGCGCTGGGCCATGACCGTGCACAGGTCTTCCAGTTCTTCGGCGCTGATGCTGTTCTGGCCGCTGTTGAGCAGCAGGGACACCGTCATGTAGAAGCGCTGCAAGGTCTGGGCAATACTTTTCGATAGCAGCGTCAACAGCACGAAATGCCGCGAACTTGGGGCCGGACGCAGGTAGACGTCATTCTCGAAGCGCAGCAGGCCTTGTTCGACGAACGCTTGCAGCCATTGGTCGATCACCCCGTCCAACTCGTCCAGCGACCAGCGAATGAACAGTTCCGCTTGCAGGTAGGGGTAAAGCGCACGGGTGTATCGCAGGATCTGTTCGCGGCTCATGCGCGAGGCGCTCTGGAAGAAGCTCGCCAGCAGCGCCGGCAGCGCGAAGATGTGCAGCACGTTGTTGCGGTAGTAGGTCATCAGGACGGCGTTTTGCTCGTCCAGATAGAGAATCTTGCCCAACGCATCGCTTTGTTCCGAGAGCAGGTCCATGTCCTTCACATGCTCGATCAACGCTCGGCCATCACCTTCGGGCAGGGTGGTGTGCGGCGAGTACGGGACTTTGCGCAACAGCGCCAGGTACAGGTCGAGAACCCGCGCCATGGCGCGATCATCCAGGGCCAGGCGGCTTGTGGACAGCAGCGCCAGCGCGACCAGGTTGACCGGATTGATCGCCGCCGCTTCGTTCAGGTGCTGCGCGACTTTTTGACCAAGGCGGTTGGTGGTTTCGTTGAGCCAGGCGGGTTTGAACTGGGGACCCAGTTCCTGCTCGCGCCAGTCCGGCTGCTCGCTGTCGAGAAATTGCGCCAGTTTGATCGGCTCACCAAAGTTCACCGCGACTTGACCGAAGCGCTGCTTGAGCGCGCCGATGACCTTGAAGATGTCGAAGATCGATTCTTTCTTCTTGCTCGCGCCACGCAGCTCGCCCAGGTAGGTCCGGCCTTCCAGCACGCGCTCGTAGCCGATGTAAACCGGCACGAAGACAATGGGCATGCGTGACGAACGCAGGAAGCTGCGCAGGGTGATTGCCAGCATCCCGGTTTTCGGTTGCAACATGCGCCCGGTGCGCGAACGGCCGCCCTCGACGAAGTACTCCACCGGGAAGCCCTTGGTGAACAGGGTGTGCAGGTATTCGTTGAACACCGAGGTGTACAGCGGATTGCCCTTGAAGGTGCGGCGCATGAAGAAGGCGCCGCCACGGCGCAGCAGGCCGCCAATCCCGGGCATGTTGAGGTTGATCCCGGCGGCGATGTGCGGCGGGGTCAGGCCATTGCGAAACAGCAGGTAGGACAGCAGCAGGTAGTCGATGTGGCTGCGATGGCAGGGTACATAGATCACTTCGTAACCCGGGGCAACCTTTTGTACGCCTTCGATGTTGTTGACCTTGATGCCATCGTAGATTTTGTTCCAGAACCAGCTCAGCACCACTTCCATGAAGCGGATGGCGGTGTAGGTGTAGTCCGAGGCGATCTCGTTGCCGTACCGCAGGGCCTGGGCCTTGGCTTTCTCCGGCGAGATGTTCTCGCGCTCGGCTTCGTCGAGGATCGCCTGCTTTACCAGCGGCTGGTTGACCAGACCCTTGACCAGGTTGCGACGGTGGGAAATATCCGGACCGATGACCGCGGCTTTCAGGTTGCGAAAGTGCACCCGCAGAATTCGTTGGGCCATGCGCACGGTGCGCTCGTGACCTTTGTCGTGCTCGATCAGTTCACGCAGGTGGATCGGCGCGGAGAACTGCACGCGGGTCTTGCGCCCCAGCACGATGATGCTCAGCAGGCGGCGCAAGCGCCCGGTGACCGCCCAACTGTCGGCGAACAACAGTTTCCACGGGCTGTTTTCGCTGTCCGGCGACTGCCCCCAGAACACGCTGACCGGAATGATCTGCGCATCTTCGGCGGCGTTCTGGCTCAAGGCACTGACCAGGCGGGTCAAGGTGGGCGGTGCGCCGCGCTTGTCCTGGCGCCCGAGCCAGTCCGGGTCCGGTGTCAGGTAGAAGAACGCGGCCGGTTCCAGCAGGTTGCCCACCGATACCGGCAGCACCGGACGCGGCAGGCCGGCCTTGGTGCATTCGGTGTCGACCACGGCCAGGTCGGTCAACGAAGGATTTTGCAGGACGTAGAACACCGGGCGACTGCGGTCGAGGTTGAGGGTGAACGACGACTGGTTGATCGTCTCCGAGCGAACCCAGAGGTACAACAGTCGGCGCAGGGTGCCAAACACAAGACGGCGGAACGGGGAGCGGGTCATACGGCTTCTGCGTGAGTGAATAAAACCGAGCGTTTGCTCGGGCGGGAGACAGTGTGCCGGATTCGTCGAAAATCGGCAAAAAAGCGCTCAACCAATCTGTAGTTGAGAGTTTCTGCGCCTGTCATATACTCGGGCGCTCAAAATAAAAACAAGGGGGTACTGAGATGGCAACGCGCGAAACCGGCAATGTGAAGTGGTTCAACGACGCCAAGGGCTACGGCTTCATTCAACGCGAGGACGGGGTGGACGTGTTCGTGCACTACCGCGCGATTCGCGGTGAGGGGCACCGTTCGCTGACTGAAGGCCAGCAGGTCGAGTACGGGGTGGTGACTGGCGAGAAGGGTTTGCAGGCTGAGGATGTGGTGGGGCTGTAATCCTGAGATCAAAAGATCGCAGCCTGCGGCAGCTCCTACAGGTGTACACATAACCCTGTAGGAGCTGCCGCAGGCTGCGATCTTTGGCGGTTAAGCAGTTTTCCAGGTGATCTCTTCTTCACCGTCGGCGCTGATGCGAATCCAGCGATCCGCCGTCTCTTCACCTTCTTCCTCGACCCAGCTACCCGGTGCGCAGCGCACTTCGACGTTCAACGCGGCAAAGGCAGCGCGGGCGCAGGCGATGTCGTCTTCCCACGGCGTCTGATCGCTTTCCAGGTACAGGCTGTTCCACTTTCCTACGGCCTTGGGCAACCAGGTCACCGGCACGATGCCGGCCTTGCACTTGTAGGTCTGGCCTTTCTGGACCCAGTCGGTGCACGGGCCCAATGCCGCGCCGAGCCAGGCCGAGATGGCCTTGTGGTCGACGTCGGCGTCTTTCAGGTAAATCTCGATATCGGGTTGGCGCATGGATGTCCTCACTGCGTGTCTGAAAAATCCATTCGCGGATTTAGCCGGTCTTGAGCCGTTGCCCAAGACCAAAAATGGTTGAAGTTATTGAAGTACGAAGTAATCGTAGCGCATCGATACGGTGACTTCGAAAGGCTCGACCTGCTCAATGACTGCTGCCCGGCGCTCGGCACTGGCGCGCCAGCCGTGGGGGGTCATGGCCAACAGGTTCGCCCGGTCCTGACCACTGGCAAGCGTCAGTTTGAACGTCAGGGTTTCGCTGTGAGCCAGCGCCATGCCTTCAGGCACCAGGTCCAGGTGCTTGTCGTCGATGTACTCGCGGACTTCGTCGTACAGCCGCTCACGCAGCTCCATCAGGTGGCCGCTGGTCGGACCGACTTTCATCAGGCCACCACCGGGGCTGAGCAGGCGCTTGGCTTCGTCCCAATCCAGCGGGCTGAAAACGCTGGCCAGGAACTGACAGCTGCCCGACGCCAGCGGCACGCGGGCCATGCTGGCGATCAACCAGGTGAGCTTGGGGTTGCGTTTACAGGCGCGCTTGACCGCTTCCCGGGAAATGTCCAGGGCGTAGCCGTCGGCGTCCGGCAAGGCGTCGGCGATTTGCGCGGTGTAATAGCCCTCGCCACAACCGATATCGATCCAGCGCTGTGGCGCGTAACTTGCCGCCAGTTCCGCCAGGCGCTTGGCCACCGGCGCGTAATGGCCGGCGTTGAGGAAGTCGCGGCGGGCTTCGACCATCGCCTGGTTATCCCCAGGATCGCGGCTGTTCTTGTGCTGCACCGGCAACAGGTTCAGGTAACCCTGGCGCGCACGGTCGAAACGATGCCCGGCGGGGCAGGCCACGCCGTTGTCCACCGCGCTCAGCGGTTCACTGCAGATCGGGCAAGCGAGCATCAGGCGAGCAACTTGATCAGGGTCTGGTAGTAGATTTCGGTCAACACATCGAGGTCGGCCGCCAGCACGCGCTCGTTGACCTGGTGGATGGTCGCGTTGACCGGCCCCAACTCGACCACTTGCGTGCCCATGGTCGCAATGAAACGGCCGTCGGAAGTGCCACCGCTGGTGGAAGCCTGGGTTTCACGACCGGTGATGTCCTTGATGCTCGAGGACACGGCGTCGAGCAGCGCGCCCGGTTCGGTGAGGAACGGCAGGCCGGACAGTGCCCAGTCGATGTGCCAGTCCAGGGCATGCTTGTCGAGAATGTCGGCGACACGCTTTTGCAGGCCTTCGACGGTCGACTCGGTGGAGAAGCGGAAGTTGAATACGGCGACCAGGTCACCCGGGATGACGTTGGTCGCGCCGGTGCCGGAGTTGACGTTGGAAATCTGGAAACTGGTCGGCGGGAAGAAATCGTTGCCGTGGTCCCAATGCTCGGCGGCAAGTTCCGCCAGCGCTGGAGCGGCCAAGTGGATCGGGTTCTTGGCCAGGTGCGGGTAGGCCACGTGGCCCTGTACACCGCGCACGGTCAGCTTGGCGCCGAGGGAACCGCGACGGCCGTTCTTGACCACGTCACCGACCAGGGTGGTGCTCGACGGTTCGCCGACGATGCACCAGTCCAGGCGCTCCTTGCGTGCGACCAGGCGTTCAATCACGGCCTTGGTGCCATGGTGCGCCGGGCCTTCTTCGTCGCTGGTGATCAGGAAGGCGACCTTGCCCTTGTGATCCGGGTAATCGGCGACGAAACGCTCGGCGGCCACGGTCATGGATGCCAGGCTGCCTTTCATGTCTGCCGCGCCACGGCCGCAGAGCATGCCGTGTTCGTCGATGACTGCGTTGAACGGATCGATTTGCCAGGCGGTCACGGGACCTGTCGGCACCACGTCGGTGTGACCGGCGAAGCAGAGTACCGGGCCGTCGTGTTTGCCGTGGGTGGCCCAGAAGTTATCCACATCTTCGATGCGCATCGGTTCCAGCATGAAACCGGCATCGCCCAGGCGCTGCATCATCTGCTTCTGGCAATCGGCGTCGACCGGCGTCACGGACGGACGGCGGATCAGGTCGATGGCGAGTTGAAGGGTCGGCGAAAGGTCGGCGTGGGCCGTCATGGGAAACTCCGGAAATCATGAATGTGGGCGCGGACCCACTGTGGGAGCGAGCCTGCTCGCGAAGGCGGCGTGTCAGTCAACATAAACGTTGATTGTTACAACGCCTTCGCGAGCAGGCTCGCTCCCACAGGGATCAGGTCCGGCCATTGGGCCGTAGCCCCTGCAAAATGGCGGTTATCTTAAAGCAAAACGGCGACCATTGGCCGCCGTTTAGTGCATCGGTGAAGAATTAGACCGCTGGCGCCGTTTCGGTTTCGGCGGTCGGCTTCGGCAGGGAGGAGAGGAACGCCATGATCAGCGCCGCCAGGTATGGCAGAGACTGCACCAGCAACATGGTCACCCAGAAACGCATGTCGTTGCTCGGCATGCCGTTCACCAGGTAGATCCCCAGCGCGGCGCCCCACAGCAACAGCATGATGAACACCTCTTCACGGGCCTCGGCAATGGCCACCCAGAAGCCGTGGCTATCGGCATGCTTCGGCGTGCGGATGAACGGAATGCTGCTGGTGAAGAAACCGTACAACACCGCCTTGGCGATGGTGTGCGACAACGCAAGTCCCGCCAGTGCCGCGCAGAACGCATCCTTGAGGTTCACCCCCACCGCCCGTCGGTAGAGGAAGATGATCTTGCCGACCTTGAACACGAACAGCGCCAGGGGCGGGATCGCGAAAATCAGCAACGGCGGATCGACCCGCTGCGGCACGATGATCATCGCCGCCGACCACAACAGCGCGCCGACAGTGAAGAAGATGTTCATGCCATCGGCGACCCACGGCAACCAGCCCGCAAGGAAGTGGTAGCGCTGGCCGCGGGTCAGCTCGGTGTCCTTGCCGCGCAGCAGGCTGCGGGTGTGACGCTTGATGATCTGGATCGCGCCATAGGCCCAGCGGAATCGCTGTTTCTTGAAGTCGATGAAGGTGTCGGGCATCAGGCCCTTGCCGTAGCTGTCGTGGTAATACGCCGCCGACAGGCCTTTTTCGAACACTCGCAGGCCAAGCTCGGCGTCTTCGCAGATGCACCAGTCGGCCCAGCCCAGTTCCTCGAGCACCGAGCGCCGGGTCATGGTCATGGTCCCGTGCTGAATGATCGCGTCACGGTCGTTACGGGTAACCATGCCGATGTGGAAGAAGCCTTTGTATTCGGCGTAGCAGAGCTTCTTGAAGGTGCTTTCGTTCTGGTCGCGGTAATCCTGCGGCGACTGCACCACGGCGATTTTCGGGTCGGCGAAGTGCGGCACCATGTGCTTGAGCCAGTTGGGGTGCACGCAGTAATCGGAGTCGATCACCGCGATCACTTCGGCATCCTTGGCGGTGTGGGGGATCAGGTAGTTCAGCGCACCGCCCTTGAAACCGGCCAAGGGTGCGACGTGGAAGAACTTGAAGCGTGGGCCGAGGGTTTCACAGTAGTCGCGCACGGGTTCCCAGACCGCCGGGTCCTTGGTGTTGTTGTCGATGATCAGGACTTCGAAGTCCGGATAGTCGAGATTGGCCAAGGCGTTGAGGGTCTCCTTGACCATCTCCGGAGGCTCGTTGTAGCACGGCACATGGATCGAGACTTTCGGTCGATAGTTTGAATCACCGACCACCGGCAGGAATTCCCGGCGCCGTTTGTGGATCCACACGGCTTCGGCCAGTTCGTGGGCCTCGGTCAGCAACACGATGAACACCCCGAGTGCACCAAGGGCGAGTAGGAAGCCCACCGTCAGGCTGAACCAGGTGCTGTATTGCTGGCTGTAGTCATAACCGATCCACACCAGCACCGAACCGCAAAGGAACGCGATAAAAGTCAGGAAGGTGCGACCACGTTGGCGCAGGGCCGAGCCGTCGATCATCAGCAGGGTCAGCGACAGCAGCGCCAATACCACCGAGCCAATGGCCAGCACGCGCCATTGCGGGATCGCGACCACCGGGCCTTCGAAGTTGAATTTCTGTTGGCGTGCGGCGTTGAACACACCCCAGTAGGCGCCTACCGAACCTTCGTCACTGGCCTTCCACGGCTGGTCGAACGCTTCGATCACGAAGTAGTTGAAGCCCTGGCGGTTGAGCTTGTTGACCAGGGTTCGCAGATAGATCGCCTGGTCTGCCGGCGACGCATCGGCGCCTCCGCGCATGCGGCCGTTGCTTGGCCAGCCCACTTCGGAAAGTAGCAGCGGTTTTTTCGGGAACATCTTTTTCAGGTCGCGGGCCCGGTCGAGGACGAACTGTCCCGCCTTGTCCATCGGGATGAACTCCCAGTAAGGCAGCACGTGCGCGGCAATCAGGTCGACGTGCTTGGCCAGTTCCGGGTGTTCTTCCCAGACGTGCCACTGTTCGGACGTAGTCACCGGCACCTTCACAGCGGCGCGGACGCGATCAAGGATCACACTCAGTTCGGCAGCGGTGATTTCCTTGCGGAAAATGGCTTCGTTACCTACAACGACGCGCACGACGCTGCGCGAAGAATTGGCGATTTCGATGGCACGGGTGATTTCCCGCTCGTTGCGTTCCTGGTCCGGGCTGATCCAGATCCCCAGTGTCACCCGCAGGCCAAACTCTTCCGCCAGCTTGGGAATGTTTTCCAGCGTACCGTCGACCGAGTAAGTACGGATGTTGTCCGTCAGCTTGCTCATTATCTCCAGGTCACGACGCATTTGATCGTCGGTTGGATACTGCTCCTTCTGTGGGAATTGACCCTGCTGGAAAGGTGAGTACGAGAAGCCGGAGATCTGTTCGGGCCAGTTGGGAGCGGTTACCGGGCGATTGATCAGCGCCCAGAAACCGGTAAACAAGGCAGCGATGGCGAGCACCACCACCAGGTTGAGTCCAAATTTACGCGATGACATAGTTATTTCGGGTTCCAAAGACTGTGGAACGAAGGAACGGTCGGACCGCCAAGGGGGGCGAATCCTACACTAGGCATTCTCTGAACCTATAGCGGACAGGGAATTACCCGACATTGGGCAATTCACTTTCACATAAGTTCTTACACTAACCGCTCGAACCCTAAAATTTCGTGCGACGAAGCCCTATACTGCGCGCCGGTTTTTGAGGTGATGGTCATGAGTACAGAAGATCCGCGGTTTGCAGGCATCGCCCGTTTGTATGGCATCGAGGGCCTTGAGCGCCTGCGCGCGGCGCATGTGGCGATTGTTGGCGTCGGTGGCGTCGGCTCCTGGGCGGCGGAAGCCATGGCCCGTTGCGGTGTCGGCGAGATCTCGTTGTTCGACTTGGACGATGTCTGTGTCAGCAACGCCAACCGCCAGTTACACGCATTGGACAGCACCGTCGGCAAACCCAAGGTCGAAGTGATGGCCGAGCGCTTGCGCGGGATCAATCCCGATTGCACGGTGCACGCGGTGCCGGATTTCGTCACCCGCGAGACCATGGCCGAGTACATCACGCCGAACATCGATTGCGTGATCGACTGCATCGACAGCGTCAACGCCAAGGCGGCGCTGATTGCCTGGTGTAAGCGGCGCAAGATCCAGATCATCACCACCGGCGGTGCGGGCGGGCAGATCGATCCGACGCTGATCCAGGTCTGCGACCTCAACCGTACGTTCAATGATCCGCTGGCGTCGAAAGTGCGCTCCACCTTGCGCCGCGACTATGGCTTTTCGCGCACCGTGACCCGTCATTACAGCGTGCCGTGTGTGTTCTCCACCGAGCAACTGCGCTACCCGAAACCCGATGGCAGCATTTGCCTGCAGAAGAGTTTCGTCGGTGATGGTGTGAAGCTTGACTGCGCCGGTGGTTTTGGCGCTGTGATGATGGTGACGGCGACCTTCGGCATGGTCGCGGCGACCAAGGCGGTGGACAAGATCGTGGCGGGTGTGCGGCGGCCGGCGGAGCGCGTCAAACCTTCCTGACTCCGATCGTTCCCACGCAGAGCGTGGGAATGATCAGTCAGGCGGCGAGTTCACGCATCCGTTGTAAAACCGCATTCAAGCCATTGCTGCGCGACTGGGACAACTGGCGACCCAACCCCAGCTGATTGAACCAGTCCGCCAAGTCCACCTGCTGAAGCTCATTCGCCGACAACCCGTTGACCCGCGCCAGCAGCAACGCCACCAATCCGCGAATCAACCGTGCATCACTGTTGGCCCTGAACTGCCAGTGGCCATCCTTCAGTTCGCCCACCAGCCACACCTGGCTTTCGCAGCCGTGCACCCGGTTGGTGTCACACATTTCTACTTCGTTCAGTACGGGCAGGCGCTCGCCCCACTGCATCAGCAGGCGCGCCCGTTGTTCCCAGCCCGGCAGATCTTGAAAGGCTTGCAGCGCGTCCACGGCTTCAGCGGGAAGGCTCATCGCAATAACTCCAGTGCTTGATCCAGCGCTTCAAAGAACCGTTCCAGGTCTTCGGAGTCGTTGTACAGCGCCAACGACACCCGAATCGCTCCGGCCAGGTGCAGGCTTTTGAGCAGCGGCATGGCGCAGTGATGACCGGCGCGGACCGCAATGCCCTGTTCGGTCAGAAGGTGCGCCAGATCCGAGTTATGTACACCTTCGATGGTGAAGCTCGCCAGTGCCACTTGCGGCTTGCCCAACAGGCGGATGCCATTACGTGCAGCGAGCCCCTTGAGTAGATAGTCATGCAGGGCCGATTCATGGGCGCAAACAGCGTGCTGATCGAGCCCGGCAAGGTAATCCAGGCTTGCCCCCAGTCCAATAACGCTGGAAATCGGCGGCGTGCCGGCTTCGAATCCCAGCGGTGCAGGGCGGAAGCGGGCGTCGTGATAGTTGGCGTCCAGCACCATTTCGCCGCCAAACTGCCAGGGGCGTAGCTGTTGCAGCGCTTCATGGCGCCCAAACAGTACGCCCAGGCCATCAGGGCCATAGAGCTTGTGGCTGGAAAATGCATAGAAGTCGCACCCCAGCGCTTGCACGTCATGCCGACCATGGACCACGCCCTGGGCGCCGTCGATCACGGTCAAGGCGTTATGCGCCTTGGCCAGCGCCAGCAGCGGGGGCAGGGGTTGCCAGGCGCCGATGACGTTGGACAGCTGGCTGACCGCCAGCAGCCGCGTGCGTGGGCCGATCAACCGTCCGGCAGCGTCAAGGTCGATCACACCGTCGGCATCCAGTGGCAGGATCACCAGGTTTAGCTCGCGGCGCTGCGCCAGTTGCTGCCACGGCAGCAGGTTGGCGTGATGTTCCAGGGCGCTGATGACAATCTCATCGCCTGGATTGAAAAGATGTTCCAAGCCATAGGCCAGGAGGTTCAGCGCGGACGTCGCGCCATGCGTGAAGATGATTTGCCCGCGGTCGCCGGCATGGAGCCATTGCGCGGCTTTGCGCCGACTGTCCTCGAATGCTTGGGTCGCATGGGCGCCGGGCAGGTGTTGTGCCCGATGCACGTTGGCCGCGCCGTTGGCGTAGTAATGCGCCAGGGCATCGAGCAGGGCTTGCGGTTTTTGCGTGGTGGCGGCGTTGTCCAGATAGGTCTGGCCTTGCCGTTGCAGGGCGGCGATGGCCGGAAAGTCGGCGCGCCAGGGGGAGAGAATCGTCATGTTGTTCGGCCTTTACGCCTGACCCTTGTAGGAGCGAGCATGCTCGCGATGGACGCCTGGACGACACGGGGTGTCTGGTGCCCCGCGTTATCGTTGACGTTCATCGCGAGCATGCTCGCTCCTACAGGAATCGACTGACGCTTAGTTGTGAGCGTGCAGCGCTTCGTTCAATTCGATCGCCGATTTGTGGGTCTTGCACTCCACGGCACCGGTTTGCGAATTGCGACGGAACAGCAGGTCGGCCTGGCCGGCCAGCTCACGGGCCTTCACAACTTTCACCAGCTCGTTGTTCTCGTCCAGCAGCGCCACCTTGGTACCGGCAGTCACATACAGGCCCGACTCAACGGTGTTGCGGTCGCCCAACGGGATACCGATACCGGCGTTGGCGCCGATCAGGCAGCCTTCGCCAACCTTGATCACGATGTTGCCGCCACCCGAGAGAGTGCCCATGGTCGAACAGCCGCCGCCCAGGTCCGAACCCTTGCCGACGAAGACGCCAGCGGAGACGCGGCCTTCGATCATGCCCGGGCCTTCGGTGCCGGCGTTGAAGTTGATGAAGCCTTCGTGCATTACGGTGGTGCCTTCGCCCACGTAGGCGCCCAGGCGCAGGCGCGCGGCGTCAGCGATACGCACACCGGCCGGTACGACGTAGTCGGTCATTTTCGGGAACTTGTCCACCGAGAACACTTCCAGCAGCTCGCCGCGCAGGCGGGCTTCGAGTTGATGCTCGGCCAGTTCGGACAGGTCGATGGCGCCCTGGCTGGTCCAGGCTACGTTTGGCAGCAGCGGGAACACGCCAGCCAGGTTCAGGCCGTGTGGCTTGACCAGGCGATGGGACAGCAGGTGCAGCTTGAGGTAGGCCTCAGGCGTGGAGGTCAGTTGTGCGTCTTCGGCCAGGACAGTGGCGACCAGCGGCTTGTGGCTCTCGGCCAGGCGGGTCAGCAGGGCGGCCTGGGCAGCGTCGACACCTTTCACGGCTTCAGCCAGTTGCGAAGCTTGCGCGGTGGTGAAGGTGATGGCCTGGTTGCCTTCGGTGTAGCCCAGGATCGGCGCAATGGCAGCGACCAGTTCGGCAGACGGGTTGAGCAATGGCTGTGCGTAGAACACTTCCAGCCAGGCGCCTTGACGGTTTTGGGTGCCGACACCAAAGGCCAGGCTGAACAGGGTAGTGGACATGTTGATACCTCTAGCAAATTGAAACGGGCTGCTTATTTGAGCGCGGCCGCGTAGATATCTGGCTTGAAGCCAATCAGGGTTCGGTCACCGAGATCGAGCACCGGGCGCTTGATCATCGAAGGTTGTGCGAGCATCAGTTCGATGGCTTTCGACTGGTCGAGATCGGCTTTGCGTTCGTCGTCGAGCTTGCGAAAGGTCGTGCCTGCACGGTTTAACACCACTTCCCAGCCGTGCTCGTTGCACCATTGGGTCAGGTGTTCACGATCGATACCGACCGCTTTGTAATCATGGAAGTCATAGCTGACAGCGTGTTCATCAAGCCAGGTGCGCGCCTTTTTCATGGTGTCACACGCCTTGATGCCGAAAAGGTGCAACGTTTTACTTGAAACGGTCAAGGAATCGCCCCCTTTACAGGTGTTGGAAATAAAAGGTGCCGGATTATGCCATGGCCGGATGGTTTCGCGGCGGCTGTAGGACAAAACCCCTGGGAATACAGTTGTGACAGGGTGCGACATAGGTGTAAGGGCAAGCGCACAGTCTAAGCGGCTAATATGGCACTTCAATGCTGTCGATTGTCCGGGAACCACGCTTTATGCAAACCGCCTACACCGTTCTGATTCTGTTGATGCTGGTAGGTGTTTCGCGCCTGCTCGGACGGGTGATCCCGCTGCCGTTGCCGTTGGTGCAAATTGCCGCGGGTGCCTTGCTTGCCTGGCCGACCCTCGGCCTGCATGTGGCGCTGGATCCTGAATTGTTTCTGTTTCTGTTCCTGCCACCGTTGTTGTTTTCCGATGGCTGGCGCATGCCCAAACGTGAATTCTGGCGTTTGCGTGGACCGATCCTCACCCTGGCCGTGGGGTTGGTGCTGTTTACCGTGGTCGGTGCCGGGTATTTCATCCACTGGTTGCTGCCGACTATCCCGTTGCCGGTGGCGTTTGCATTGGCGGCGGTGCTGTCGCCCACGGACGCCGTGGCGGTGTCGGCGATCTCTCAGAATCGCTTGCCGACGCCCTTGATGCACATGCTGCAGGGCGAGGCGTTGATGAACGATGCCTCGGGTCTGGTGACGTTCAAGTTCGCCCTGGTGGCGGCAGTGACCGGGGCATTTTCGCTGGCCAACGCCAGTGTCACCTTTGTATTGGTGGCGGTCGGCGGCCTGGCCATTGGCGTGGCGTTGAGCTGGCTGGTAGGGCGCCTGCGCTCGTGGATGATCGCCCGTGGCTGGGATGACCCGGCCACCCACGTCGTCTTCATGTTGTTGCTGCCATTTGCCGCCTACGTGCTCGCCGAACGCGTGGGAGCGTCGGGCATTCTGTCGGCGGTAGCGGCGGGGATGATGCAAAGCTGGCTCGATCTGCTGCCGCGCCAGACCAACACGCGGTTGCTCAATCGCAGCGTCTGGTCACTGCTGGAGTTCGCCTTCAATGGCTTGATTTTCCTGCTGCTGGGCTTGCAGTTGCCGGACATCATCAAAGCCGTGGCCAGCCATGAAACTTCGCTGTGGCCGACGCTGTTTTATCGCTGTGTCGATGTGCTGGCGATTTTCCTGGTGCTGCTGGTGTTGCGGTTCGTCTGGGTGCAGAGCATCTGGCGCCTGTCCATTGTGCTGCGGCGCTGGCGCGGCAAGGATGAGATCACCCGGGTGCCGAGCGCGCGCTCCTGCTGGTTACTGACCGTTGGTGGCGTGCGCGGGGCGGTAACATTGGCGGGTGTGATGTCGGTGCCAATGTTCATGGGGGCAGAGGCATTTCCCGAGCGTGACCTGCTGATCTTCATCGCTGCCGGGGTGATTTTGCTGTCGTTGATCGCCGCGTGCGTGGCGTTGCCGTTGCTGCTGCGAGGCATCGAAAAAAGCCCGGACGACAAGCGCCGCAATGAAGTGCGCGACGCCTGGCGCAAAACCGCCGAAGCGGCCATTCATGCCCTCGAAACCGAAGAGGTCAACCCACAGGACGCCGCTCAAGCGGCGCTGGCGGTAGAACTCAAGGCGCGGATCATGTCCGAGTATCGGCATCAGCTTGAAGTATTCAATGACTCGGCCGAAGCCCAGGCACTGGCCTTTCAAATGGACTTGCTGGAACGGCGCCTGCGTTTGAAGGCCCTGCGAGCGCAGCGCCTGGAGTTGTATAGCCTTAGTCGTCATCACCAGATTGGGGATGACGTGTTGCGCGAGGTATTGGGTGAGCTGGACTTGAGTGAGGCTAAACTGGGGGCGGTAAAGTAAGCGGATTGTCGAGCTGGCGCGGTTATGGGTAAATCATGCGCACGGCCGCAATGTCGCCTTGGCTGATATGCAAGTTTAGAGGTTGATGCCAGTCACCCACGGTAAGTTCGTTGAGGACTTCATAGTGCATTACGGAATGCCGGTCATAGGGGGTGAAAGCCTGAAAGGCACTGCGCTCCAAGGGAAAGACATTGGCATCAACTTCAGCTCTGGTAAACGTACTGCTGATCATGTGGGCGTATGTTTTTTCTCGGTCCCAAGGTATCCCTGCATCTGGATGTTGATGCTCATGACCCAATCCGAGTGCATGCCCAAATTCATGAATAACCGTATATTCGAAATAGGGAGAGGAAAATTTGGTTCCCAAGGTCATGGACGGCGCTTGGGGGTCGCCGGTAATCGCGTCGGTACCGATTCTTGAACCGCCGCTATTATCGAACGAGGGTTGAAAGTCGATGCGAATGTCACCCAGGAATTCTTCCGAAGAAAAAATGTCTTGTTCATCCATTTCAATGAATTCGAAATTGAGATTGATGTACGGCAGCCATTTGCTTGCAGCGTTTTTTACCGCGGCAAAAGAGAGTTCATTGTATTCGAAGATCAGGATTCTCAGGGTTTTCCCTGGCTTCCAATATTTGGTGTGGTCGCTGATACTGCGCTTTTTACGATTGCCGTGAGTGACTCCGTTAGAGGGGTGCTCATTGATGGCGGCTTGATAAGAGGCAGCAGGGTCGGAAGTTGCAATGGTTTTGCAGCATTTAAGTTGATTCATTTGGTTGTGCTTAGTGGTCTGTGAGTGAGGCCTCAAATTAAAGGGTGGGTAGGGGGTTGTCTAGATTGTTAATTGTTCAGTTTGTTGCGCGTATAAGTTTAGTTTGTTGGGTGTGAAGTTGTTTAAGTTGGCCTGCACCGCGTTGCACGGTGCAGGGGAACTCATTGTTATTTACTGCGTGCATCAATGAAGTTGCGAATTCGCTCTGCGGCCTCTACACACTCCGCCAGCGGCGCAACCAATGCCATGCGCACGCGCCCGGCACCCGGATTGACGCCATCGACATCCCGCGACAGGTAGGAACCCGGCACGACGGTCACATGCTCCTGCTCGAACAGGTCGCGGCAGAAGGCTGCGTCGTCACCGGCCACATTCGGCCACAGGTAAAAACCGCCGTCCGGGCGTTGCACGTCCATCACCGGGCTGAGGATTTTCAGCACCGCGTCGTACTTCTCGCGATACAGCGCACGGTTGGCGCGCACATGCACTTCGTCGTTCCACGCGGCAACGCTGGCCAGTTGGGTTTGAACCGGCATCGCGCAGCCGTGATAGGTGCGGTAGAGCAGGAAGCCCTTGAGGACGTCAGCGTCACCGGCCACGAAGCCCGAACGCAGGCCTGGCAGGTTGGAGCGCTTGGACAGGCTGTGGAATACCACGCAGCGCTTGAAATCCTTGCGACCCAGTTCCACGCAAGCGCTGAGTAGGCCTGGTGGCGGCGTCTGTTCGTCGAAATACAGCTCGCTGTAGCACTCGTCCGCGGCGATCACGAAGTCGTATTCGTCAGCCAGGGCGATCAGCTTTTTCAAGGTCTCGACCGGGATCAGCGCGCCGGTCGGGTTACCCGGCGAGCACAGGAACAGGATCTGGCAGCGTTGCCAGATGTCCGGCGAAACGGCATCGAAATCCGGGTTGAAGCCATTTTCGTCCAGGCACGGCAGGTAGTGCGGCTTGGCCCCGGCGAGGAACGCGGCGCCTTCATAGATCTGATAAAAGGGGTTCGGACTGACCACCAGCGCGTCGTCACTACGGTTGACCACGGTCTGGGTGAACGCGAACAGCGCTTCACGGGTGCCGTTGACTGGCAGCACGTTGCGCGCCGGGTCGATCCAGCCGCTCGGAACGCCGAAGCGGCGCTCGCACCAGGCGGCGATGGCTTCACGCAGGGCCGGGATGCCGAGGGTGGTCGGGTACACGGCCATCTGATCCAGGTTGCTGGCCAGGGCTTCGGCGACGAAGCTTGGCGAGCGGTGTTTCGGTTCGCCGATCGACAACGCGATAGGGCGTTTGTCCGGGTTTGGCGTGACGCTGCCGAGCAGGGCGCGGAGCTTCTCGAACGGGTAGGGCTGGAGCTGGGTCAGAGCGTTGTTCATCGATGGATCTCGTTCAATGTGAAGACCTGCACTCTGTAGGAGCCAGCAAGCCGGCTCCTACAGAGGGGAGATACTTAATTCAAATGCTGATGCGCGACAGTTTGATATCGGGTTCCTGGTTGACGCTCAACTGTTCGACGATTGCATCCTGCAAGCGACTGCACAACAACGGGTCGGACAACGGTTGGTTGTTCGCGTCGGTGATGAAGAACACGTCTTCCACGCGCTCCCCGAGGGTGGCGATCTTGGCGTTCTGCAGCGACAGGTCGAACTCCAGGAAGATCGTGCCGACCCGTGCCAGCAGGCCAGGGCGATCAGGGGCAGTCAGTTCCAGGACGGTCACCGGGCGCTGGGCGTCGTTGTGGATCGTCACCTGTGGTGCGAAGGCGAAATGCTTGAGCTGGCGCGGCACTCGGCGCTGGATGATGGTCGGGTAATTGTCCGGATTGCGCAGGGCTTCGGTCAGGCCGTCACGGATCTGCTTGACCCGTGCCGGATTATCACCGATCGAGTCGCCATCGGTATCGAGCACAATATAGGTGTCGAGGGTGAACTGGCTGCTGGAGGTGATGACCCGGGCGTCATGGATGTTCAGGTTGAGCTGGTCCATCGCGGCCACGGTTACGGCGAAGAAATCGTGCTGGTCCGGCGCGTAGATGAAGATTTGCGTGCCGCCCTCGAACTCGCGTTGAGTGGTTTCCTTGATCAGTACCAGCGGCCCGCCGTCGGCCGGCTGCTGGAGGATCGCATCGCTGTGCCAGGCGACATCGCCGGCGGTGTGGCGCAGGAAATAGTCGTCCCCCAGTTGCGCCCACAACTGCTCGACATCGTCCGGGTCGGTGCCGCCGCGCACCAGGATGTCCAGGGCGGCGCTCTGGGTCTGGCGGATCTGTTCTTCGCGGTCCACCGGGTTTTCCAGGCCGCGACGTAGGGCGCGCTTGGTTTCGGTGTAGAGCTGGCGCAGCAGGCTGGCCCGCCAGGAGTTCCACAGGGTCGGGTTGGTGGCGTTGATGTCGGCGACCGTCAGCACATACAGGTAATCGAGGCGTGTTTCATCGCCCACTGTCTGGGCGAAATCATGGATCACCTGGGGGTCGGACAAATCCTTGCGCTGGGCCGTGGTCGACATCACCAGATGGTTTTGCACCAGCCAGACGATCAGGCGGCTGTCCCATACCGGCAGCTGATGGCGCTGGCAGAAGGCCTCGGCGTCCACCGCGCCGATGTCCGAGTGATCGCCATGCCGGCCCTTGCCGATGTCGTGGTACAGACCGGCGAGGTAGATCAGTTCAGGCTTGGGCAGCTTGGCCATGAGCTTGCTGGCCAACGGGAATTTTTCCGAAACCTGGGTGTACTGCAACTTACGCAGGTGCTTGATCAGGTTCAGGGTGTGGGCGTCAACCGTATAGATGTGGAACAGGTCGTGCTGCATCTGGCCGACGATGAAACCGAATTCCGGCAGATAACGCCCGAGAATGCCGTAGCGATTCATCCGGCGCAGGTTGCGGTGGATGCCGATCTTGCATTTGAACAGCTCGATGAACAGGCTGGTGTTGCGTATGTCGTTGCGGAAATCGTCGTTGATCAGGTGCCGGTTTTCGCGCAGCAGGCGAATGGTGTCGGCACGCACACCCTTGATTTCCGGTTGCTGGGCCATCAGCACGAAGATTTCGAGCATGGCGAACGGCGTGCGGCGGAACACATTGTCGTTACGCGCCTCGATGTAGCCGTCGTGCAACTGGAATCGTGAGTTGACCGGTTGTGGCGGTGCCGCATCCTCAGGCGCGAGGATGACTTCCTCGAAGTGCTGGATGATCAGGTCGCTGAGCTGGGCAATGCTCATGACCACGCGGAAATACTGTTGCATGAAGTTCTCGACGGCCTGCTTGGCGTCGTCCCCTTCAAATCCCAGCAGCCCGGCAATGGTGCGTTGGTGATCGAACAGCAGGCGGTCTTCGGAGCGTCCGGCGAGCATGTGCAGCGCATAACGCACCTTCCACAGGAACTCCTGGGAGGAGGCCAGCAAGGCGTTTTCGCTTTCGACCAGGAAACCTTCGCCGGCCAGTGCCCGCAGGTTCAGGGTGCCGTACTCGCGACGGGCCACCCAGAGAATCGTCTGGATATCCCGCAGGCCGCCGGGCGAGCCCTTGACGTTGGGTTCCAGGTTGTACTCGGTGTCGTTGTACTTGTGGTGACGGGCTTTCTGCTCGGCGCGCTTGGCCAGGAAGAACTCCTTGCTCGGCCACATGTGTGCGGTGCTGGTGACGTCCAGCATGCGCTGGCGCAGGTGTTCGGGACCGCAGATGGTGCGGCTTTCCATCAGGTTGGTGACAACCGTAAGGTCAGCGCGGGCCTCGACGGCGCACTCGTCAACCGAGCGAACGCTCTGGCCGACTTCCAGGCCAATGTCCCACAGCAGGGTCAGGAAGCGCTCGATGGGTTCGCGGAAAACTTCGTGGTCCGCACTGTCCAGCAGGATCAGCAGGTCGATATCGGAATAAGGATGCAATTCGCCACGACCGTAGCCGCCGACCGCGACCAGCGCGATGTCGGCGTCTTCGCTCCAGCTGAATTGCTCCCAGGCTTTTTGCAGGATGTTATCGACGAACCAGGCACGGTCCTCGATCAAGCGGCGAATCTCCCGGCCACTGCGAAAGCGCCCGTCGAGCACCTCGCGAGCCTGGCGGATCGCCTTCTTGAAGGCCGGGATCGGGCTGGCCTTCAGGGCCAGTTCAGCCTGGAACTGGCCGCGATCGAAGAGTTCTGGATCCACCTGCGGCATCGATTGCTTTCCTTTCTATAGGCTGGATACGGTGACGGGATCAGGCCGAAACGCGAGGGATGGTGTCATCGCTGCGCAGGGTGAAGATCTCGTAGCCGGTTTCGGTTACCAGCAAGGTGTGTTCCCACTGTGCCGACAGCTTGCGGTCCTTGGTGATCGCGGTCCAGCCATCGCCCAGCACCTTGGTGTCGGCGCGGCCCTGGTTGATCATTGGCTCGATGGTGAAGGTCATGCCAGCCTTCAGTTCCATGCCGGTACCGGCACGGCCGTAGTGCAGGATCTGCGGCTCTTCATGGAACACCTTGCCGATGCCGTGGCCGCAGAACTCGCGAACCACCGAAAAGCCGTTCTTCTCGGCGTGCTTCTGGATGATTTCACCGATGTCGCCCAGGCGGCACCCTGGCTTGACGATTTCGATCGCCTTGTACATGCATTCCTGGGTCACTTGCGACAGGCGTTCAGCCCAGACCGGCACGTTGCCGACGTGGAACATACGGCTGGTGTCGCCGTGGTAGCCGTCCTTGATGACCGTGACGTCGATGTTCAAGGTGTCGCCATCCTTGAGCGGCTTGTCGTTCGGGATGCCGTGGCAGACCACATGGTTGATCGAGGTGCAGATCGACTTCGGATAGCCCTTGTAGTTCAGCGGGGCAGGGATGGCCTTCTGCTCGTTGACGATATAGTCGTGACAGATCTGGTTCAGTTGATCGGTGGTGACGCCCGGTTTGACATATTCGGCAATCATTTCCAGCACGTCGGCGGCCAGTTTGCCGGCGACACGCATGCCAGCGATGTCCTCTGGGGTTTTGAGGGTGACGGTCATACAGGCTCTCTCTACGCTCGATGGCGCTTTCCAGACGAAAAGGGCATTGCGCGATCGATCTTCGCAGCCCTGAAAAACGCGATTCTAACAGACGATCAACGCAAATCCGCGGCTCTGTAGATCGCTTCTCTCTATAGAATGGTGCATTCTGGGCCGATTCCAAGGGATGGTGTTGTGCATTCGCCTCGATTTCAGAATCCGGGTTCCGTTTTTTCCTGCCTTGTGATATAAAATGCGCCGCTTTCCGGGGATGCCCCGAAAAGCTTAAATCCACACACGTGTCGACACGATGACCTGGGTGCCGCAAGCGAAATGCTGGTGGTTGGTCATTGGGATACGTGGAGGCCAAACCCGACTTATTAAGGAACTATCATGTCCCAAGTCAACATGCGCGATATGCTGAAGGCCGGTGTGCACTTCGGTCACCAGACCCGTTACTGGAACCCGAAAATGGGTAAATACATTTTCGGCGCGCGTAACAAGATTCACATTATCAACCTTGAAAAAACCCTGCCAATGTTCAACGAAGCTCTGACTTTCGTAGAGCGCCTGGCCCAGGGCAAAAACAAGATTCTGTTCGTCGGCACCAAGCGTTCCGCTGGCAAGATCGTTGCTGAAGAAGCAGCACGTTGCGGTTCGCCGTACGTCGATCACCGCTGGTTGGGCGGCATGCTGACCAACTTCAAGACCATCCGTGCTTCCATCAAGCGTCTGCGTGACCTTGAAGTACAAGCCGAAGACGGTACTTTCGCCAAGCTGACCAAGAAAGAAGCGCTGATGCGCTCCCGTGACCTGGAAAAGCTGGATCGTTCCCTGGGTGGTATCAAGGACATGGGCGGTCTGCCAGACGCTCTGTTCGTTATCGACGTTGATCACGAGCGCATCGCGATCACCGAAGCCAACAAGCTGGGCATCCCGGTTATCGGCGTAGTCGATACCAACAGCAGCCCGGAAGGCGTTGACTACATCATCCCAGGCAACGATGACGCAATCCGCGCTATCCAGCTGTACATGGGTTCGATGGCTGACGCTGTTATCCGTGGTCGCAACAACGTTGCTGGCGGCACCGAAGTTTTCGTTGAAGAAGCTCCGGCAGCTGCAGCTGAGTAATTGACGCCCTGGCGTTGACTCAGTAAGCAAAAAGGGGGCTTGGCCCCCTTTTTGCCACCTCGAAAACCGTTTGTCGGCGCCCACTGCTCTATCTGTAACGTGCGGCAGCTAACAAGGGTGGTTCGGGAAGAATTGAACGCCCGTTCGATCGGGTGGAATGGTTGATAACCTATCCAAGAGGAATTTTGAAATGGCAGAGATTACTGCAGCGTTGGTCAAAGAACTGCGCGAGCGTACCGGCGAAGGCATGATGGATTGCAAAAAGGCCTTGACCAAGGCCGGCGGCGACATCGAGAAAGCCATTGATGACATGCGTGCTTCGGGCGCCATCAAGGCTGCCAAGAAAGCGGGCAACGTTGCCGCTGAAGGCGCAATCGCCATCAAGGCCGACGACAAGTCCGCCGTACTGCTGGAAGTGAACTCGCAGACCGACTTCCTGGCCCTGCAAGACGACTTCAAGAACTTCGTTGCTGCCAGCGTAGAAAAAGCCTTCGCTGAAAAACTGACCGACGCAGCTCCGCTGATCGCCGCTCAGGAATCGGCTCGTGAAGCCCTGGTGGCGAAAGTTGGCGAAAACGTCAACATCCGTCGCCTGGTTCGCGTTGAAGGTGACGTGGTGGGTACTTACCTGCACGGTAACAAGATCGGTGTTGCTGTTGTTCTCAAGGGCGGCGATGTTCAGCTGGCCAAAGAGATCGCCATGCACGTGGCGGCAAGCAACCCTGAATTCCTGCTGCCATCGCAGGTTTCTGCCGAAGCCATCGAGCGCGAGAAAGCTGTATTCCTGCAGCTGAACGAAGACAAGATGAAAGGCAAGCCTGCTGAAATCGTCGAGAAGATGATTGCTGGCCGTATCACCAAGTTCCTGGCTGAAGCCAGCCTGGTTGAGCAAGCTTTCGTAATGAACCCAGAGCTCACCGTGGGTGCCCTGGCCAAGAAAGCTGGCGCTGAAATCGTTTCCTTCACCTACTTCAAAGTCGGCGAAGGCATCGAGAAGCCAGTGGACAACTTCGCTGAAGAAGTTGCCGCACAGCTGGCTGCCGCCAAGCAATAAGACAGTTTTTTTAACTGTCGCCCTGAAGAGGCTGCCCGCTCACGCGCGCAGCCTCTTTTCAGATGGGTAACCAATTTTTATTGGTTTCCGTTTGGAACTGGCTTACAAAGCCATGTTCCGATGGCGCTGAAGCAGCGCCACGCTAGAGTGAACGCCAGCTGAAAACAGCTCGCAAAGAATTTTTTAAAATACGCCGCAGGAGAGATTCGCAATGGCTCAGCAGGGCAGTGGTTATCAGGCTCGCTATAAACGCATTCTACTCAAGCTTAGCGGCGAGGCCCTGATGGGCTCGGAAGAGTTCGGGATCGATCCGAAAGTTCTGGATCGCATGGCGCTGGAAGTCGGCCAGTTGGTTGGCATCGGTGTCCAGGTCGGCCTGGTGATCGGCGGCGGTAACCTGTTCCGCGGCGAAGCGTTGAGCAAGGCGGGCATGGACCGGGTCACGGGCGACCACATGGGCATGCTGGCCACTGTGATGAACGCCTTGGCCATGCGCGATGCGCTGGAACGTGCCAATATCTCGGCCATCGTGATGTCGGCCATCTCCATGGTTGGCGTGACCGATCACTACGATCGCCGCAAGGCCATGCGCCACTTGAATTCCAAGGATGTGGTGATTTTCGCGGCCGGCACCGGCAACCCGTTCTTCACCACGGATTCGGCTGCCTGCCTGCGTGCAATTGAAATCGACGCCGATGTCGTGCTCAAGGCAACCAAGGTCGATGGCGTCTACACCGCTGACCCATTCAAAGACCCGCATGCCGAGAAGTTCGATCATCTGACCTACGATGAAGTACTGGATCGCAAGCTGGGCGTGATGGATCTGACGGCCATTTGCCTGTGCCGCGACCACAAGATGCCGTTGCGCGTATTTAACATGAACAAGCCCGGCGCCCTGCTGAATATCGTGCATGGTGGCGCTGAAGGGACCCTGATCGAGGAAGGCCAACAATGATCAACGAAATCAAGAAAGACGCTCAAGAGCGCATGCAGAAGTCCGTGGAGTCGCTGGCGCACAACTTTGGTCGTATTCGTACCGGCCAGGCGCACCCAAGCATCCTGGAAGGTGTGATGGTTCCGTATTACGGTGCCGATACCCCGATCAAGCAAGTGGCGAACATCACCGTCAAGGATGCGCGTACCCTGCAAGTGGTTGCCTTTGAGCGCAACATGCTGGGCGCCGTCGACAAGGCCATCGGCAGTGCCGGCCTGAACCTCAACCCGACCAATCTGGGTGAGTTGCTGCTGATCTCCATGCCGGCCCTGACCGAGGAGACCCGCAAGGGCTTCACCAAGCAGGCGCGTGACGTGGCTGAGGATGCCCGGGTTGCCGTGCGCAACATCCGTCGCGATGCCAACAGCCAGCTCAAGGATCTGGTCAAGGAAAAGGAAATCAGCGAAGACGAAGAGCGTCGCGCAACCGGCGAAATCGATGATCTGACCAAGAAGTACGTGGCTCAAATCGACGCGAACCTGGCGCAGAAAGAAAAAGACCTGATGGCCGTATAAGGGTCGCGTTTTCATGGAAAAGACCAAGCAGGTTGCACCGTCCACGGTGCCGCGCCATGTCGCGATCATCATGGATGGTAATAATCGCTGGGCGAAAAAACGCTTTATGCCGGGTGTTGCCGGGCATAAAGCGGGTGTGGATGCGGTGCGCGCGGTCATCGAGGTGTGCGCCGAGGCGGGGGTCGAGGTGTTGACCTTGTTCGCCTTCTCCAGTGAGAACTGGCAGCGTCCCGCCGATGAAGTCAGTGCCTTGATGGATTTGTTCTTCAAGGCATTGCGTCGAGAGGCCAAGCGCCTCAACGACAACAACATCAGCTTGCGCATCATTGGCGACCGTTCACGCTTCCATCCGGAACTCCAGGCTGCCATGCGTGAAGCCGAAGCCATGACGGCCGGCGCCAATCGCTTCGTCCTGCAGATCGCCGCCAATTACGGCGGTCAGTGGGATATCGCGCAAGCCGCGCAGCGCCTGGCGCGTGAAGTCCAGGCCGGGCACCTGCGGCCGGAAGACATCACGCCGCAGCTGCTGCAAACCTGTCTGGCCACAGGCGACCTGCCATTGCCGGACTTGTGCATCCGTACCGGTGGCGAACATCGCATCAGTAACTTCCTGCTGTGGCAACTGGCCTACGCCGAGTTGTACTTCTCCGACCTGTTCTGGCCGGACTTCAAACACGACGCCATGCGCAATGCGCTGGCCGATTTCGCATCTCGCCAGCGCCGCTTCGGTAAAACGAGCGAGCAGGTCGAGGCTGGAGCCCGGGTTTAATGCTTAAACAACGTATCATCACCGCGCTGATCCTGCTGCCGATTGCCCTGTGTGGGTTTTTTCTGCTGGAAGGTTCCGCTTTTGCGCTGTTCATCGGCCTGGTCGTGACCCTGGGTGCCTGGGAATGGGCGCGCCTGGCCGGTTTCACTGCTCAAGCGTTTCGTGCCGGCTATGCCGCCGCCGTCGCATTGATGCTGTTCGTCATGTACATCCTGCCTGGCCTCGCGCCATGGGTGTTGGGTGCTTCGGTGCTCTGGTGGGCGGTGGCGACCTATCTGGTGCTGACCTACCCGCGTTCCAGCGAGCATTGGGCGAGCGCTGCCTGCAAGCTGGTGATCGGCCTGTTGATCCTGTTGCCGGCCTGGCAAGGCCTGGTGCACATCAAGCAGTACCCGTTGGGCAACTGGCTGATCATGGCGGTGATGGTGCTGGTCTGGGGTGCCGATATCGGTGCTTACTTCTCGGGACGTGCTTTCGGCAAGCGCAAGCTGGCGCCGCAGGTCAGCCCGGGTAAAAGCTGGGAAGGTGTATACGGTGGCCTGGCCCTGAGCCTGGTGATCACCACCCTGGTTGCCCTGGTGCGTGACTGGACAGTGGCGCAATTGTTCAAGGGCTTGATCGGCGCTGCGCTGATCGTGTTCGTCTCGGTGGTGGGTGATCTCACCGAAAGCATGTTCAAGCGCCAGTCCGGGATCAAGGACAGCAGTAATCTGTTGCCGGGGCACGGCGGCGTGCTGGACCGCATCGACAGCCTGACCGCGGCGATCCCGGTGTTCGCAGTGCTGTTGTGGATGGCTGCGCCGTGAGCCGTCCTCAACAGATTACCGTCCTGGGGGCCACGGGCTCGATCGGTTTGAGCACCCTGGATGTCATCGCCCGCCACCCTGGGCGCTATCAAGTCTTCGCCTTGAGCGGTTTCAGCCGCCTGAGCGAACTGCTGGCGCTGTGCGTGCGTCACGCCCCACAGTTTGCCGTAGTGCCTGAAACCGCAGCTGCCCGCCGTTTGCAGGATGATCTGCGCGCCGCGGGCCTGTCGACTCGGGTTCTGGTGGGGGAGGAGGGGTTGTGTCAGGTTGCTGCCGCCCCTGAAGTCGATGCGGTCATGGCGGCCATCGTCGGCGCGGCGGGCTTGCGCCCGACCCTGGCGGCCGTTGAGGCTGGCAAGAAGATCCTCCTGGCCAACAAGGAAGCGCTGGTCATGTCCGGCGCGTTGTTCATGCAGGCCGTACGCAAGAGTGGATCGGTATTGCTGCCGATCGACAGTGAGCACAACGCGATTTTCCAGTGCATGCCCCGGGATTCAGCCCGAGGCCTGGACGCGGTCGGCGTGCGTCGCATTCTCCTGACCGCTTCTGGCGGTCCGTTCCGGCAGACGCCCATGGCCGAGCTGGCGCATGTTTCGCCGGAGCAGGCCTGTGCCCACCCTAATTGGTCCATGGGGCGCAAGATCTCGGTCGATTCGGCCAGCATGATGAATAAAGGGCTTGAATTGATCGAGGCCTGCTGGCTGTTCGATGCCAAGCCGTCCCAGGTTGAAGTGGTGATTCACCCCCAAAGTGTGATTCATTCGCTGGTCGACTACATCGATGGCTCGGTACTGGCCCAGTTGGGTAATCCGGACATGCGAACCCCGATCGCCAATGCGCTGGCATGGCCTGAGCGAATTGACTCAGGCGTGCCGCCGTTGGACCTGTTTGCCGTCGCGCGCCTGGACTTCCGGGCGCCTGATGAAGATCGATTCCCGTGCCTGCGCCTGGCTCGGCAGGCAGCCGAGGCGGGCAACAGCGCTCCGGCGATGTTGAATGCGGCAAATGAAGTCGCCGTCGCGGCCTTTCTCGACGGACGGGTTCGTTACCTGGAAATCGCGAGTATCATCGAGGAAGTACTCAATCTCGAGCCGGTGGTTGTAGTGAATGATCTTGATGCGGTGTTCACGGCGGACGCCAAGGCGCGTGTGCTGGCCGAACAATGGTTGAGTCGTCACGGGCGGTAAGATTGCAGGCCTGGATAGGAATGCGGAGAAAATAAATGAGCGCGCTCTATATGATTGTCGGCACCCTGGTAGCTTTGGGCGTGCTGGTCACCTTCCACGAGTTCGGCCATTTCTGGGTCGCGCGACGCTGTGGGGTCAAGGTGCTGCGTTTCTCCGTAGGCTTCGGCATGCCGCTGCTGCGCTGGCACGACAAGCAGGGCACTGAATTCGTGGTGGCTGCCATTCCACTGGGCGGCTACGTGAAAATGCTCGACGAGCGTGAAGGTGAAGTGCCGGCCGATCAGCTCGATCAATCCTTCAACCGTAAATCGGTGCGCCAGCGCATTGCGATCGTGGCGGCAGGGCCGATTGCCAACTTTTTGTTGGCGATGGTGTTTTTCTGGGCGTTGGCGATGCTCGGTACCGAGCAGGTTCGCCCGGTCATCGGTGCTGTCGAATCCGGCAGCCTTGCTGCCAAGGCGGGCCTGGGCGCCGGCCAGGAAATCATTGCCATCGACGGCGAGCCGACTTCAGGTTGGGCTGCAGTCAATCTGCAATTGGTCCGTCGCCTGGGTGAAAGCGGCTCCCTGCAACTGCTGGTTCGTGAGCAGGGATCCACCGTGGATTCGCCTCGTGAGCTGGTGTTGGACAAGTGGCTCAAGGGTGCTGATGAGCCGGACCCGATTCGTTCACTGGGTATTCGTCCATGGCGCCCGGCATTGCCGCCGGTATTGGCTGAGCTGGATTCCAAAGGCCCGGCCAAGGCTGCTGGCCTGAAGACCGGCGACCGACTGTTGGCAGTAGATGGCAAGGCGGTAGATGACTGGCAACAGGTCGTCGATACGGTCCGTATGCATCCTGATACCAAAATCATGCTGCGGGTCGAGCGTGACGGTGCTCAAATCGACATCCCCGTGATGTTGGCTGCCCGTGGCGAAAGCAAGGCGCCCACCGGTTACCTTGGGGCGGGGGTGAAAGCGGTCGATTGGCCACCAGAGATGATTCGCGAAGTCAGTTACGGGCCGTTGGCAGCCGTGGGGGAGGGGGCTCGACGCACTTGGACGATGAGCCTGCTGACCCTCGATTCGCTGAAGAAAATGTTGTTCGGCGAGCTCTCGGTAAAAAACTTGAGTGGACCGATAACCATTGCTAAAGTGGCGGGCGCTTCGGCCCAGTCGGGCGTCGCTGATTTCCTGAATTTCCTTGCTTATCTGAGTATTAGCCTGGGGGTTCTGAATCTGCTGCCCATTCCTGTGCTGGATGGGGGGCATTTGTTGTTTTATCTGATTGAGTGGGCGCGTGGTCGTCCCTTGTCGGATCGGGTGCAAGGTTGGGGGATACAGATTGGCATCAGTTTGGTAATCGGAGTGATGTTGCTCGCTCTGGTTAATGATCTGGGTCGTCTGTAACGTCGCTGAATTGCGAATCTGCCGCATTTTGCGGCAGTTTGTTTATTGCCAGTTGGAATAAGAAAGGACTTCATGAAACGTCTGCTGCTAACTGCGGTTCTCACCGTATTGATGATCGCCGAAGTTCACGCCGAGTCCTTCACTATCTCTGATATTCGCGTCAATGGCCTCCAGCGGGTCTCCGCGGGTAGCGTCTTTGGTGCTTTGCCGTTGAACGTCGGTGAACAGGCGGATGATCGACGCCTGGTGGAATCCACTCGTGCGCTGTTCAAAACCGGGTTCTTTCAAGATATCCAACTGGGCCGCGATGGCAACGTCCTGGTCATCACGGTAGTCGAACGTCCGTCGGTTGCCAGTATCGAGATCGAGGGCAACAAGGCGATCTCCACCGAAGACCTGATGAAAGGCCTCAAGCAATCCGGTCTGGCCGAAGGCGAGATCTTCCAGCGCGCCACCCTCGAAGGCGTACGTAACGAACTGCAGCGCCAGTACGTCGCCCAGGGTCGCTACTCCGCTACCGTCGACACCGAAGTGGTGCCGCAGCCGCGCAACCGCGTTGGTTTGAAGGTCAACATCAACGAAGGCACCGTTGCAGCTATCCAGCACATCAACGTGGTAGGCAACACGGTCTTCCCTGATGAAGACCTGATCGACCTGTTCGAACTCAAGACCACCAACTGGCTGTCGTTCTTCAAGAACGATGACAAGTACGCCCGTGAAAAACTCTCCGGTGACCTGGAGCGCCTGCGTTCCTACTACCTGGACCGTGGCTACATCAACATGGATATCGCTTCGACCCAGGTGTCCATTACCCCGGACAAGAAGCACGTCTACATCACCGTCAACATCAACGAAGGTGACAAGTACACCGTTCGTGACGTGAAACTCAGCGGTGACCTGAAAGTCCCTGAAGACCAGGTCAAGTCCCTGTTGCTGGTGCAGAAAGGCCAGGTGTTCTCGCGCAAGCTGATGACCACCACGTCCGAGCTGATCACCCGTCGCCTGGGTAACGAGGGCTACACCTTCGCCAACGTCAACGGGGTTCCTCAGCCCCACGATGACGACCACACCGTAGACATCACCTTCGCTGTCGATCCAGGCAAGCGTGCCTACGTGAACCGCATCAACTTCCGTGGCAACACCAAGTCGGAAGACGAAGTACTGCGCCGTGAAATGCGCCAGATGGAAGGTGGCTGGGCGTCGACTTACCTGATCGACCAATCCAAGACTCGTCTGGAGCGCCTGGGCTTCTTCAAGGAAGTCAACGTTGAAACCCCGGCCGTACCGGGTGTCGATGACCAGGTAGACGTCAACTACAGCGTTGAAGAGCAGGCATCCGGTTCGATCACCGCCAGCGTCGGTTTCGCCCAGAGCGCGGGCCTGATCCTCGGTGGTTCGATCACCCAGAACAACTTCCTGGGTACCGGTAACAAGGTCAGCATCGGCCTGACCCGCAGTGAATACCAGAGTCGCTACAACTTCGGTTATGTCGACCCCTACTGGACTGCCGACGGCGTGAGCCTAGGTTACAACGCTTTCTATCGTACAACTGACTACGATGACCTCGACGTCGACGTTGCCAGCTATGCCGTGGACAGCCTGGGTGCAGGCGTGAGCGTCGGCTACCCGATCAGCGAGACTTCGCGCCTGACCTTCGGCCTGACGGCCCAGCAGGACGAGATCAAGACCGGTGTCTATACCGTTGACGAGATTTTCGACTTCGTTAACAAGGAAGGCGACAAGTACCTGAACTTCAAGGCTTCGGCCGGTTGGTCCGAGTCCACCTTGAACAAGGGTGTACTGGCGACGCGTGGCCATTCCCAGAGCCTCGTGCTGGAAACCACTACGCCGGGCAGCGACCTGTCGTTCTTCAAGCTCGATTACCGTGGCCAACTGTTCCAGCCTTTGAGCGACAACTACACCATGCGCCTGCACACCGAGTTGGGTTATGGCGATGGCTACGGTTCGACCGATGGCTTGCCATTCTATGAAAACTACTATGCTGGTGGTTTCAACTCGGTTCGTGGCTTCAAGGACAGCACCTTGGGTCCTCGCAGTACGCCAAGTACCGGCAAGAACCCTGGCACTGCGTTCGACCCGGACCAGGATCCGCTGCCGTTCGGTGGTAACGTGTTGATCCAGGGTGGTGTGGAAGTTCTGTTCCCGCTGCCGTTCGTCAAGGACCAGCGTTCCCTGCGTACTTCGGTATTCTGGGATGTGGGTAACGTATTCGATTCGTCGTGCTCTGATACCACCAACGCTGATGGCACGAAGTCCAACACCAAGTGCAACGACATCAGTCTGAGCAATATGGCCAGTTCCGTCGGTGTGGGTGTGACCTGGGTCACCGCACTGGGTCCTCTGAGCTTTGCGCTGGCCATGCCAGTCAAGAAACCGGATGACGCTGAAACTCAAGTGTTCCAATTCTCCCTCGGCCAGACGTTCTAAGCGTCTGCCCCAAGATAACGACAATGGATTTTGTAGGAGTGCATCGTGCGTAAGTTGACTCAATTGGTTCTCCTGGCTTCCGTACTGGTTGCAGGCCCGGCATTTGCCGACATGAAAATCGCTGTTCTGAACTATCAGATGGCTCTGCTGGAGTCGGATGCGGCCAAGAAATACGCCGTGGATGCCGAGAAGAAATTCGGCCCTCAGCTGAGCAAGCTCAAGACGCTGGAAAGCAGCGCCAAGGGCATCCAGGATCGCCTGATGGCCGGTGGCGACAAAATGCAGCAAGGCGAGCGTGAGCGTCTGGAGCTTGAGTTCAAGCAAAAGGCGCGTGACTTCCAGTTCCAGTCCAAGGAACTGAACGAAGCCAAAGCCGTTGCCGACCGTGAAATGCTGAAGCAGCTCAAGCCGAAACTGGACAGCGCTGTGGAAGAAGTCATCAAGAAAGGTGCTTTTGACCTGGTCTTCGAGCGTGGTGCAGTGATTGATGTCAAGCCTCAGTACGACATCACGCGCCAGGTCATCGAGCGCATGAATCAGCTGAAGTAATCCATGACCGTGACCATTAAGCTCGGCCAGCTGGCCGAGTTCCTCGGCGCCACGCTACGTGGCGACCCGGAGAAAGCAATTACTGGGCTAGCCACCTTGCAGGAGGCTGGCCCAACTCAGTTGAGCTTTCTCGCAAACCCCCAATACCGCAAATACCTGGCAGGCAGTCAGGCGGCAGCGTTGTTGCTCAAGACCGCTGATGCCGAAGGTTTTGCCGGCGATGTATTGGTGGTGCCTGACCCTTACGCAGCGTACGCGCGTATTTCCCACCTGTTCGACCCAAAGCCCAAGGCGGCGGCCGGAATTCATCCGACGGCGGTGATTGCGGCGGATGCGGTGGTCGATCCGACGGCGAGTATCGGTGCATTTGCGGTCATCGAAAGCGGGGCGCATATTGCTGCCGGTACGAGCGTGGGGGCGCACTGCTTCATCGGTGCCCGTAGCGTTATTGGCGAGGGAGGCTGGCTTGCCCCGCGCGTCACGCTGTATCACGACGTGCGCGTCGGCAAGCGGGTGGTGATTCAGTCAGGTGCAGTGCTTGGTGGTGAAGGCTTTGGCTTTGCCAACGAGAAAGGCATTTGGCAAAAAATCGCCCAGATTGGTGGTGTGCTGGTCGGCGACGACGTGGAAATTGGCGTTAACACCGCCATTGACCGCGGTGCGCTGGCTGATACCGTCATTGGCAACGGCGTGAAGCTCGACAACCAGATTCAGATCGCCCACAACGTCCAGGTAGGTGATCACACCGCCATGGCAGCGTGCGTGGGGATTTCCGGCAGCACCAAGATCGGCAAGCACTGCATGCTCGCCGGTGGCGTAGGGCTGGTGGGGCATATCGATATTTGCGACAACGTTTTCATCACCGGGATGACCATGGTGACCCACTCGATCACCGAGCCGGGTGCCTATTCCTCCGGTACGGCGATGCAGCCAGCCGCCGAATGGCGCAAAAGCGCGGCACGTATTCGTCAGCTCGATGACATCGCGCGACGTCTGCGACAGCTGGAAAAGCAAACAGGGGAAGTGACCCCTGGCGGTAATGCTTCATCAGATGGCTGATACCATTTCCATATCAAGTGTGCACAGCCGCTAGACTGCGTCCTTGATTTGCTAGCGGAGTGTGCGTCAGTCGCGCGCTCCCAATCTTTACATAGGCTTCCCCCCGAAATGATGGACATCAACGAGATTCGCGAATACCTGCCTCACCGTTACCCGTTCCTGCTGGTGGACCGGGTCGTGGATCTGGATGTGGAAGGCAAGCGCATTCGCGCCTACAAGAATGTCAGCATCAACGAACCGTTCTTCAATGGTCACTTCCCCGCGCATCCAATCATGCCGGGCGTTCTGATCATCGAAGCGATGGCTCAGGCTGCCGGGATCCTTGGTTTCAAAATGCTCGACGTGAAACCGGCCGATGGCACCCTTTACTACTTCGTCGGCTCCGACAAGCTGCGCTTCCGCCAGCCTGTATTGCCGGGCGATCAGCTGATCCTCGAGGCCAAGTTCATCAGCTGCAAGCGTCAGATCTGGAAGTTCGAGTGCCAGGCTTCGGTCGATGGCAAGCCGGTCTGCTCCGCTGAAATCATCTGTGCGGAACGCAAACTATGAGTTTGATCGACCCTCGCGCAATCATCGATCCGACAGCCGTCCTGGCTGACGGTGTCGAGGTCGGCCCGTGGTCGATCGTCGGCGCAGGTGTGGAAATCGGCGAGGGAACGGTCATCGGGCCACACGTTATTCTCAAAGGCCCGACCCGAATCGGTAAGCACAACCGTATCTACCAGTTTTCCTCGGTAGGTGAGGACACGCCCGACCTGAAATACAAAGGCGAGGAAACCCGCCTGGTGATCGGTGACCACAACGTCATCCGCGAAGGCGTGACGATTCACCGTGGAACCATCCAGGATCGTTCAGAAACGACTCTGGGCGATCACAACCTGATCATGGCCTATGCGCACATCGGTCACGACAGCGTTATCGGCAACCACTGCATCCTGGTCAACAACACGGCGCTGGCCGGCCACGTACACGTGGATGACTGGGCGATCCTGTCCGGTTTCACCCTGGTTCACCAGTACTGCCACATCGGCGCCCACAGCTTTTCCGGCATGGGGACCGCCATTGGCAAGGACGTCCCGGCCTATGTCACGGTGTTCGGCAACCCGGCTGAAGCCCGTAGCATGAACTTTGAAGGCATGCGCCGTCGCGGTTTCAGCGAGGACGCGATCCACGCCCTGCGTCGTGCCTACAAGGTGGTCTATCGCCAGGGGCTGACGGTTGAGCAAGCGCTCGCCGAACTGGCCGAGTCCTCTGCCCAGTTCCCGGAAGTGGCAGTGTTCCGCGACTCCATACAGTCCTCGACCCGCGGCATCACCCGCTAATCATGGCCAATCTGCGTATTGCGCTGGTGGCGGGCGAGGCTTCCGGCGACATTTTGGGTGCGGGTCTGATGCGTGCGCTCAAGGCGCGCCATCCGGTGGTCGAATTCATCGGTGTCGGCGGCCCATTGATGCAGGCAGAAGGCCTGGTGTCCTATTTTCCCATGGAACGCCTGTCGGTCATGGGCCTTGTCGAAGTGCTGGGTCGGTTGCGTGAATTACTCAAACGCCGAAAAAAGCTGGTAGCCGACCTGATCGCCGCGAAGCCGGATGTCTTCATCGGTATCGACGCCCCGGACTTCAACCTCAATATCGAACTAAAGCTGCGTCAGGCCGGGATCAAGACTGTGCATTACGTCAGCCCGTCCGTCTGGGCGTGGCGCCAGAAGCGCGTGCTGAAGATTCGCGAAGGTTGCGACCTGATGCTCACGCTGTTCCCGTTCGAAGCGAAATTCTACGAAGAGAAAGGCGTGCCCGTGCGGTTTGTCGGGCATACCTTGGCCGATGCCATTCCGCTGGAAGCCGACCGCGCTGCTGCGCGGGCCGAACTGGGATTGCCTGACGGGCCGTTGGTTGCGTTGATGCCCGGTAGTCGTGGCGGCGAAGTCGGCCGTCTCGGCGCCTTGTTTCTCGATACGGCCCAACGCCTGCGGGCCCTGCGCCCCGGAGTGCGGTTTGTCGTGCCTTGCGCGAATCCGCAACGCCGGGCACAGCTTGAAGAGCTGTTGGCCGGTCGCGATTTGCCGCTGACCTTGCTCGACGGCAAGTCCCATCTGGCGCTGGCGGCGTGCAACGCTGTGCTGATTGCCTCCGGTACAGCAACCCTTGAAGCGTTGTTGTACAAGCGACCGATGGTCGTAGCCTATCGCCTGGCACCGCTGACGTTCTGGATTTTAAAGCGCATGGTGAAAAGCCCCTACGTGTCCTTGCCGAACCTGCTGGCCCAACGCCTGTTGGTGCCTGAGTTGTTGCAGGACGATGCGACAGTTGAAGCGCTGGCCCAAACCTTGTCGCCACTGATCGAAGGTGGTGAAGAGCAAACCCGCGGTTTTGATGAAATTCACCGGACCCTTCGTCTGGATGCCTCCAACCAGGCTGCGGATGCAGTGCTGAACCTGATCGACCCGGTAAAATGAGTAAAGAAAGTATGCAGATGGGGCTGGATTTCACCTTGGTCGCGGAGGTTGAAGAATTGGTAGCCGGAGTCGATGAAGTCGGTCGCGGGCCGCTCTGTGGCGCGGTGGTGACGGCGGCGGTGATCCTTGATCCGAATCGTCCGATCCTCGGTCTCAACGACTCGAAGAAACTCACCGAAGCCCGCCGCGAAAAGCTCTTCGACGAAATCTGCGAAAAAGCCCTGAGCTGGTGCATTGCCCGCGCCGAAGTCGAAGAGATCGACGAGCTGAACATCCTTCACGCCACCATGCTGGCCATGCAGCGCGCGGTTGCCGGGCTGCACATCCAGCCGAAACTGGCGATGATCGACGGCAACCGTTGCCCGAAATTACCGATGCGCGCCGAAGCCGTGGTGCAGGGCGATGGCAAGGTACCGGCCATCGCCGCGGCATCGATTCTGGCCAAGGTCAGTCGTGACCGTGAAATGGCGGCTTTCGAGTTGATCTACCCCGGTTACGGCATCGGCGGACACAAAGGCTACCCGACGCCCGTTCATCTGGAAGCGCTGGCTCGTCTGGGCCCGACGCCGATTCACCGACGCTCCTTTGCCCCGGTGCGGCTGGCTTATGAGGCTCGGGAGAGTCTCATCGAGAGTTAGTTGTAAGGCTGATTTTTTTTACCAAGGCCCGGTACAATCCGGGCCTTGTTGTTTTCATGACTTAACGCAGGATCACTATGCCGGCTTCATTCGTTCACCTACGCCTGCACACTGAATACTCCCTGGTCGACGGTCTGGTGCGGATCAAACCGCTGGTCAAGACCCTGGTCGGCATGAACATGCCTGCCGTAGCGGTCACTGACCAGAACAACATGTGTTCCCTGGTCAAATTCTATAAAAACGCCATGGGTGCCGGGATCAAGCCGATCTGCGGCGCTGACCTGTGGCTGTCGAACAAGGACCCGGATAACCCCCTGAGCCGGATCAGCCTGCTGGTGATGAACGCCGCGGGTTATCGCAACCTCACCGAATTGATTTCTCGCGGGTTCATCGAGGGTCAGCGCAATGGCTCGATCATCATTGAGCGCGAATGGGTGGCCGAGGCCAGCGATGGCCTGATCATGCTGTCTGCGGCCAAAGAGGGCGAGATCGGCCAGGCCATGCTCAGTGGTAACCCGCAAGAAGCGGAAAACCTGGCGCGTGAATGGATGGCCGTGTTTCCGGATCGCTTCTATCTGGAAATCCAGCGCACCAACCGCCCCAACGATGAAGAACAACTGCATGGCGCCGTGGCGTTGGCCGAGAAAATCGGCGCACCGCTGGTCGCGACCAACGACGTGCGTTTCCTCAAACAGGAAGATTTCGCCGCCCACGAAACCCGCGTGTGCATCGGCGAGGGCCGTGCCCTCGACGACCCGCGACGATCGAAGAACTACAGCGATCAGCAGTATCTCAAAAGCGCCGAGGAAATGGCCGAGCTGTTCAGCGACATTCCCGAGGCGCTGGAAAACACCGTCGAGATCGCCAAGCGCTGCAACATCGAGGTCAAGCTGGGCACGCACTTCCTGCCCAATTTCCCAATCCCCGATGGCATGACCATCGATGAGTATTTCCGCAAAGTTTCGTTCGATGGCCTGGAAGAGCGGCTCTCCGTCCTGCTGCCCAAGGACACCACCGAAGACTATGAGGCCAAGCGTCAGGTCTACGTCGACCGGTTGAATTTCGAGCTGGATATCATCATCCAGATGGGCTTCCCCGGTTACTTCCTGATCGTGATGGACTTTATCCAGTGGGCCAAGAACAACGGCGTGCCGGTAGGCCCCGGCCGGGGGTCGGGTGCCGGCTCGCTGGTGGCCTACGTGCAGAAGATCACCGACCTCGACCCGCTGGAATATGACCTGCTGTTCGAACGTTTCCTTAACCCGGAACGGGTCTCCATGCCCGACTTCGACGTCGACTTCTGCATGGACGGTCGCGACCGGGTGATCGACTACGTGGCTGAAAAATACGGCCGTAACGCCGTAAGCCAGATCATCACCTTCGGTTCCATGGCGGCGAAAGCGGTGGTCCGTGACGTGGCGCGGGTGCAGGGCAAGTCCTACGGCCTGGCGGATCGCCTGTCGAAGATGATCCCGTTCGAAGTTGGCATGACCCTGGAAAAGGCCTACGAACAGGAAGAGATCCTGCGTGACTTCATCAAGGTCGATGAAGAAGCCGCAGAAATCTGGGAGATGGCCCGCAAACTTGAAGGCGTTGTGCGAAACGTCGGCAAGCACGCCGGTGGCGTGGTGATCGCGCCGACCAAACTGACGGACTTCTCGCCGATCTATTGCGACGAAGCCGGCGATGGCCTGGTAACCCAGTTCGACAAGGACGACGTGGAGGCGGCCGGCCTGGTGAAGTTCGACTTCCTCGGCCTACGAACCCTGACGATCATCGACTGGGCGCTGAAGACCATCAACCGCGACCGCGCCAAGGTCAACGAACCGCCGCTGGACATTGCGTTCATCCCGCTGGACGACAAACCGACCTATCAGCTGCTGCAAAAAGCTGAAACCACCGCGGTGTTCCAGCTTGAATCGCGCGGCATGAAAGAGCTGATCAAAAAGCTCAAGCCCGACTGCCTCGAAGACCTTATCGCATTGGTGGCCCTGTTCCGTCCGGGCCCGCTGCAATCGGGCATGGTGGACGACTTCATCAACCGTAAGCACGGTCGCGCCGAGCTGGCGTACCCGCACTCCGACTATCAGTACGAAGGCCTCAAGCCCGTATTGGCCCCGACCTACGGCATCATCCTGTATCAGGAACAGGTGATGCAGATCGCCCAGGTCATGGCCGGCTACACCCTCGGCGGTGCGGACATGCTGCGTCGGGCGATGGGTAAGAAAAAGCCCGAGGAAATGGCCAAGCAGCGCGGCGGTTTCATTGAAGGTTGTGCCACCAACAACATCGATGCGGACCTTGCCGGTAACATTTTCGACCTGGTAGAAAAATTCGCCGGTTATGGCTTCAACAAATCCCACTCCGCGGCCTATGGCCTGGTGTCATACCAGACCGCGTGGCTGAAAGCGCACTACCCGGCACCGTTCATGGCCGCAGTGCTCTCGGCGGACATGCACAACACCGACAAGGTCGTGACCTTGATCGAAGAAGTGCGCACGATGAAGCTGCGTCTCGACGCACCGGACGTGAACACTTCCGAGTTCAAGTTCACGGTAAACGACGAAGGTCGGATCATCTATGGCCTGGGCGCAATCAAGGGGGTGGGCGAGGGCCCGGTAGAGGCGATCACCGAGGCGCGGCTGGACGGTCCCTTCAAGGACCTGTTCGATTTTTGCGCCCGGGTTGACCTCAAGCGCATCAACAAACGGACCCTCGACGGCTTGATCCGCAGCGGTGCGCTGGATCGCCTGGGGCCGTACTTCCATGACGAAGCCAAAGCCTACCAGGCCAATATCGACCGTAACCGCGCGGTCTTGCTGACCGCGATGGAAGAGGCAATCAAGGCCGCCGAGCAAACTGCCCGGACCCACGACAGCGGCCATGCCGACCTGTTTGGCGGGCTGTTCGTGGAAGAAGACGCTGACGTCTACGCCAATCATCGCAAAGCCAAGGAACTGACCCTCAAGGAACGTCTCAAGGGCGAGAAAGACACCCTGGGCCTGTACCTGACCGGTCACCCGATCGACGAATACGAAGGCGAAATCCGCCGTTTCGCCCGCCAGCGCATCATCGACCTCAAGCCGGCGCGCGATACCCAGACCGTTGCCGGCATGATCATCGCCCTGCGGGTGATGAAGAATAAAAAGGGCGACAAGATGGGCTTCATCACCCTCGACGACCGTTCGGGGCGGATCGAAGCATCGCTGTTTGCCGATGCGTTCCATTCCGCGCAATCGCTGTTGCAGACCGATGCGATGGTGGTGGTCGAAGGCGAAGTCAGCAACGACGACTTCTCCGGCGGCCTGCGGTTACGGGTCAAGCGGGTGATGAGCATGGAAGATGCGCGCACCAACCTGGCCGAAAGCCTGCGCCTGAAGCTGCATGCCAAGGATCTCAAGGGCGATCAGCTACGCTGGCTGGGTGAGCTGTTGAAGCGTCACCGCGGTGCGTGCCCGATTACCATGGACTACACCAGTCCCGATGCGAAAGCCTTGCTGCAGTTCGGCGAAGGCTGGCGAATCGACCCGGCGGATGCGTTGATTCAAGCCCTGCGTGACCAGTTCGGGCGAGACAACGTCTTCCTCCAATACCGTTAAGGTCAGGGTGACATTACGCAACCCTGGGCTTGAGCAGAATTTTTAATCTCGACCTTAGCGCGCCTCTCCCTTATGGTAGGGCGCGAATAGACAACCGGCCGGCCCAAGCTCCCTTGGACGCCGACCCAAGACGGACGCCTATGAACCCGAATTTTCTGGATTTCGAACAGCCGATCGCCGACCTGCAAGCCAAGATCGAAGAGTTGCGCTTGGTCGGTAATGACAATTCGCTGAATATCGGCGATGAGATCTCCCGCCTGCAAGACAAGAGCAGCACGTTGACCGAAGACATCTTCGGCAAGCTGACCAGCTGGCAGATCGCGCGTCTGGCGCGTCACCCGAAGCGTCCATATACCCTGGACTACATCGAACACATCTTCACCGAGTTCGATGAGCTGCACGGCGACCGCCACTTCTCCGACGACGCCGCCATCGTCGGTGGTATTGCCCGTCTGGAGGACCAGCCTGTGATGGTCATCGGCCACCAGAAAGGCCGCGAAGTACGCGAAAAAGTTCGCCGTAACTTCGGCATGCCGCGTCCGGAAGGCTACCGCAAGGCTTGCCGCCTGATGGAAATGGCCGAGCGTTTCAAGATGCCGATCCTGACCTTCATCGACACCCCGGGCGCCTACCCCGGCATCGACGCCGAAGAGCGTAACCAGAGCGAAGCGATTGCCTGGAACCTGCGCGTGATGGCGCGCCTGAAAACCCCAATCATCGCCACCGTGATCGGTGAGGGTGGTTCCGGTGGTGCGCTGGCGATCGGTGTTTGCGATCAGCTGAACATGCTGCAGTACTCGACCTACGCGGTGATCTCGCCGGAAGGTTGCGCATCGATCCTGTGGAAAACCGCCGAGAAAGCCCCGGACGCCGCTGAAGCCATGGGCATCACCGCCGAGCGCCTCAAAGGCCTGGGTATCGTGGATAAAGTGATCGGCGAGCCCCTGGGTGGCGCTCACCGTGACCCGGCGGCTGCGGCTGCATCGATCCGTGCCGAGCTGAGCACGCAACTGGCGATGCTGAAGAAGCTCGACCACAAGGCGCTGTTGGATCGTCGTTACGAGCGTCTGATGAGCTACGGTCTGTAACAGACCTCGCGGTACCCTTGTAGGAGCTGCCGCAGGCTGCGATCTTTTGATCTTGCTTTTTCAAGATCAAAAGATCGCAGCCTGCGGC
>NZ_JBYTEO010000034.1:0-75480 GCF_058791355.1 Pseudomonas sp. EB271-G4-1 | reverse complement strand
CTTTTGATCTTGCTTTTTAAGATCAAGATCAAAAGATCGCAGCCTGCGGCAGCTCCTACAGGGGGTTGTGTGAGTTAGAACGAGTCGCCTGGCACGCGGACAAAACCTTCCATCAACACCCGCGCACTGCGGCTCATGATGGCCTTTTTCACGGTCCACTCACCGTTCACCTGGCTGGCCTCGGCGCCGACGCGCAAGGTGCCTGAAGGGTGACCGAAGCGCACCGCATTGCGTTCTACACCGCCTGCCGCGAGGTTCACCAGCGTCCCGGAAATCGCTGCTGCCGTGCCGATGGCGACTGCCGCCGTGCCCATCATCGCGTGGTGCAACTTACCCATGGACAGCGCGCGCACCAGCAGGTCGACATCGCCCGCCGCAACCGCTTTGCCGCTCGACGACACGTAGTCCGCAGGCTTGGCGACGAACGCCACCTTCGGCGTGTGCTGGCGCTTGGCCGCTTCGTCGATGTTGGAGATCAGGCCCATGCGCAGTGCGCCGTAGGCACGAATGGTTTCGAACATCAGCAATGCTTTTGGATCGCCGTTGATCGCGCCCTGCAACTCAGTGCCCTTGTAGCCGATGTCTTCGGCATTGACGAAAATGGTCGGGATGCCCGCGTTGATCAAGGTTGCCTTCAAGGTCCCGACGCCAGGCACTTCCAGGTCATCCACCAGATTGCCGGTAGGGAACATCGAACCCCCACCGCCCTCTTCCTCTGCTGCCGGATCGAGGAATTCGACCTGCACTTCCGCCGCTGGAAAGGTCACGCCGTCGAGTTCGAAATCGCCGGTTTCCTGCACTTCACCGTTGGTGATCGGCACGTGGGCGATGATGGTCTTGCCGATGTTGGCTTGCCATACGCGTACCACGGCGATGCCGTTGTGCGGGATGCGGCTGGCGTCCACCAGGCCATTGCTGATGGCGAACGAGCCGACTGCAGCGGTCAGGTTGCCGCAATTGCCACTCCAGTCGACGAATGGTTTGTCGATCGACACTTGGCCGAACAGGTAGTCGACGTCGTGATCGGCCTTGGTGCTTTTCGACAGGATCACGGTTTTGCTGGTACTGGACGTCGCGCCGCCCATGCCGTCGATTTGCTTGTCGTAGGGATCGGGGCTGCCGATCACGCGCAGCAGCAATGCATCGCGAGCCGGGCCTGGGACCTGTGCCGCTTCGGGCAGGTCCTTGAGGCTGAAGAACACGCCTTTGCTGGTGCCGCCGCGCATGTAGGTGGCGGGAATTTTGATTTGCGGTGCGTGAGACATGAGTGCTCCTTCAAAACAGACACGGGACTCAAAGTCCCGTGTCCATGCAGCGTGTGTTAAACGGCAACCGCCGATTCTTCGAGGAAGTCCTGGGCAAAGCGTTGCAGCACTCCACCGGCCTCGTAGATCGACACTTCCTCAGCGGTGTCGAGGCGGCAGGTCACCGGCACATCGACGCGCTCGCCGTTCTTGCGATGGATCACCAGCGTCAGCTCGGCACGTGGGGTGCGATCGCCGATCACGTCGTAGGTTTCGCTGCCGTCGATGGCCAGGGTGTGACGGTTGGTGCCCGGTTTGAACTCCAGTGGCAACACGCCCATGCCCACCAGGTTGGTGCGGTGGATACGTTCGAAACCTTCGGCCGCGATCGCTTCCACACCCGCCAGCCGCACGCCTTTGGCTGCCCAGTCGCGGGATGAACCCTGACCGTAGTCGGCACCCGCGATAATAATCAGCGGCTGCTTGCGATCCATGTAGGTCTCAATGGCTTCCCACATGCGCATCACTTTGCCTTCCGGCTCGACACGGGCCAGGGAGCCCTGCTTGACCTTGCCGTTTTCCACAACCATTTCGTTGAACAGTTTCGGGTTGGCGAAGGTCGCGCGCTGCGCCGTCAAATGGTCGCCCCGATGAGTCGCGTAGGAGTTGAAGTCCTCTTCCGGCAGGCCCATTTTCGCCAGGTATTCGCCAGCGGCGCTGTCGAGCATGATCGCGTTCGACGGCGACAGGTGATCGGTGGTGATGTTGTCCGGCAGCACCGCCAGCGGGCGCATGCCCTTGAGCGGACGCGCGCCGGCCAGTGCGCCTTCCCAGTACGGCGGACGGCGGATGTAGGTGCTCATCTCGCGCCAGTCGTACAACGGCGCGACTTTCGGGCCGGTGTCTTCGTGGATGGCGAACATCGGGATGTAGACCTGGCGGAACTGCTCCGGCTTCACCGAGGCTTTTACCACCGCGTCGATTTCTTCGTCGCTCGGCCAGATGTCCTTCAGGCGGATTTCCTTGCCGTCGACCACGCCCAGCACGTCTTTTTCGATGTCGAAACGAATGGTGCCGGCAATTGCGTAAGCGACCACCAATGGCGGCGAAGCCAGGAACGCTTGCTTGGCGTACGGGTGAATCCGCCCGTCGAAGTTGCGGTTGCCCGAAAGCACGGCGGTGGCGTACAGGTCGCGGTCGATGATCTCTTGCTGGATCACCGGGTCCAGTGCGCCGGACATGCCATTACAGGTGGTGCAGGCGAAGGCCACGACGCCGAAACCAAGCTGCTCCAGCTCATCGGTCAGGCCGGCTTCGTCGAGGTACAGGGCGACGGTTTTCGAGCCCGGTGCCAGGGACGACTTGACCCATGGCTTGCGGGTCAGGCCCAGCTTGTTGGCGTTGCGCGCCAGCAGGCCGGCAGCGATCACGTTGCGCGGGTTGCTGGTGTTGGTGCAGCTGGTGATGGCGGCGATGATCACCGCACCGTCCGGCATTTGGCCGGGTACATCGTCCCACTGACCGGAAATGCCTTTGGCCGCCAGGTCCGACACCGCCACACGGGCGTGCGGGTTGCTCGGGCCGGCCATGTTGCGCACCACCGAGGACAGGTCGAAGGTCAGGCCGCGCTCGTATTGCGCGCCTTTCAGGCTGTCGGCCCACAGGCCCGTGGTCTTGGCGTAGTTCTCGACCAGCTGCACCTGATCGTCTTCACGGCCGGTGAGCTTGAGGTAGTCGATGGTTTGCTGGTCGATGTAGAACATCGCCGCGGTGGCACCGTATTCCGGGGCCATGTTGGAGATGGTCGCGCGGTCGCCCAGGGTCAGGGCCGCGGCGCCTTCGCCGAAGAACTCCAGCCAGGCACCGACGACTTTTTGCTTGCGCAGGAACTCGGTCAGCGCCAGCACCATGTCGGTGGCGGTGATGCCCGGCTGCAGTTTGCCGGTGAGCTCGACGCCGACGCTTTCCGGCAGGCGCATCCAGGAGGCGCGGCCGAGCATTACGCTTTCCGCTTCCAGGCCACCGACACCGATGGCGATCACGCCCAGCGCATCGACGTGCGGGGTGTGGCTGTCGGTGCCGACGCAAGTATCAGGGAACGCCACGCCGTCGCGCACCTGGATCACCGGAGACATTTTCTCCAGGTTGATCTGGTGCATGATGCCGTTGCCCGGCGGGATCACGTCGACGTTCTTGAACGCCTTCTTGGTCCAGTTGATGAAGTGGAAACGGTCTTCGTTACGACGGTCTTCGATGGCGCGGTTCTTCTCGAACGCCTCCGGATCGAAACCACCGCGCTCGACGGCCAGGGAGTGGTCGACGATCAGTTGGGTTGGCACCACCGGGTTGACTTGCGCCGGGTCGCCGCCTTGCAGAGCGATAGCGTCACGCAGGCCGGCGAGGTCGACCAGCGCGGTCTGGCCAAGAATGTCGTGGCACACCACACGAGCCGGAAACCAGGGGAAATCGAGGTCGCGCTTGCGCTCGATGAATTGCTTCAGGGATTCGGTCAGCGTGGCCGGGTCACAGCGACGCACCAGGTTTTCCGCCAGCACGCGGGAGGTGTACGGCAGGGTGTCATAGGCGCCGGGCTGGATGGCCTCGACCGCCGCGCGGACGTCGAAGTAATCCAGGTGGCTGCCGGGCAGCGATTTACGGAATTCTGTGTTCATCGGTCAGGACTCGGTCACGGTAGTTTCAAAGGGTGGGGCCTGGTACTTGGCTCGAATTCAACCCGATCCCTGTAGGAGCCGAGCTTGCTCGCGATAGCGGTGTAACAGTCGACATCATTGTTGAATGTCAGTCCGTCATCGCGAGCAAGCTCGGCTCCTACAGGTTCCGGGTGATCAGGCCTCCACCATTCAGCGTTGTTCGATTGGCACGAACTTGCGCTGTTCAACGCCGACGTATTCGGCGCTCGGACGGATAATGCGGTTGTTGGCACGCTGTTCGTACACGTGGGCCGCCCAGCCGGTCAGGCGTGAGCAGACGAAGATCGGTGTGAACAACTTGGTCGGGATGCCCATGAAGTGGTACGCCGAGGCATGGTAGAAGTCGGCGTTAGGGAACAGCTTCTTCTGCTCCCACATGGTCTTGTCGATGGCTTCGGAGACCGGGAACAGCACTTTATCGCCCACTTCGTCGGCGAGTTTTTTCGACCAGCCCTTGATCACCTCGTTGCGCGGGTCGCTGTCCTTATAGATCGCGTGGCCGAAGCCCATGATCTTGTCCTTGCGCTCGAGCATGCCGAGGGTGCCCTTGATCGCATCTTCCGGCGAGCTGAAGCGCTCGATCATTTCCATCGCCGCTTCGTTGGCGCCACCATGCAACGGACCGCGCAGCGAGCCAATGGCCGCGGTGATGCACGAATACAGGTCGGACAGGGTCGAGGCACACACGCGCGCGGTGAAGGTCGAGGCGTTGAATTCGTGCTCCGCGTAGAGGATCAGCGAAACGTTCATCACCTTGACGTGCAGCTCGCTCGGCTTCTTGCCGTGCAGCAGGTGCAGGAAGTGACCACCGATGGATGGTTCGTCGCTAACGCATTCAATGCGCTTGCCTTCGTGGCTGAAGCGATACCAGTAGGTCATGATCGCCGGGAATGCAGCCAGCAGGCGGTCAGTCTTGTCGTGCTGCTCGGAGAAGTCTTTCTCTGGCTCCAGGTTGCCCAGGAACGAGCAGCCGGTGCGCATCACGTCCATCGGGTGGGCGTCGGCGGGGATGCGTTCCAGCACTTCCTTGAGCGCTTGCGGCAGGTCACGCAGCTTGCTCAGTTTGCTGATGTAAGCGGCCAGTTGTGCCTTGGTCGGCAGTTCACCGTACAGCAGCAGGTAAGCGACTTCTTCGAATTGTGCGTCAGCCGCCAGTTCGCGTACGTCATAGCCGCGATAGGTCAGGCCTGCGCCCGACTGGCCCACGGTGGACAGAGCGGTTTGCCCGGCAACCTGGCCACGGAGCCCGGCGCCACTGAGTACTTTTGCTTCGGCCATTTCTGCCTCCAGTTTTTAATTTTGTTAGGGAATCGGCAAATTGTGCTTCATCAGGTTATTCGGGTGATGCCGAAAAGATCGCAGCCTCGTTGCACTCGACAGCTCCTACAGAGGATCACGGCCGAGGTAGGAGCTGCCGAAGGCTGCGATCTTTTGATCTTCATTTTTTCGCGGCGAACAACGCATCGAGCTTCTGCTCGAAGGTGTGGTAGTCGATGCGATCGTAAAGCTCCATGCGGGTCTGCATGGTGTCGATGACATTCGCCTGCGTGCCATCGCGACGGATCGCGGTGTAGACATTTTCCGCAGCCTTGTTCATGGCGCGGAAGGCCGACAGCGGGTACAGCACCAGCGACACGTCCGCAGCGGCGAGTTGCTCGGTGGTGTACAGCGGCGTCGCGCCGAATTCGGTGATGTTGGCCAGGATCGGCGCTTTCACACGGCTGGCGAACAGTTTGTACATCTCGAGTTCGGTGATGGCTTCCGGGAACACCATGTCGGCGCCGGCCTCGATGCACGCGGCGGCGCGATCCAGTGCCGATTCCAGGCCTTCCACTGCCAGGGCGTCGGTACGGGCCATGATCACGAAGCTGTCATCGGTACGGGCATCGACGGCCGCCTTGATGCGATCGACCATTTCCTGCTGGGTCACGATTTCCTTATTAGGACGGTGACCGCAACGCTTGGCGCCAACCTGGTCTTCGATGTGAATCGCCGCCGCGCCGAACTTGATCATCGACTTGACGGTACGGGCGACGTTGAACGCCGAGGAACCGAAACCGGTGTCCACATCCACCAGCAGCGGAAGGTCGCAGACGTCGGTGATGCGACGCACGTCGGTCAGCACGTCATCCAGGCCGGTGATGCCCAGGTCCGGCACGCCCAGGGAGCCAGCAGCCACCCCGCCACCCGACAGGTAGATCGCCTTGAAACCGGCACGCTTGGCCAGCAGGGCGTGGTTGGCGTTGATGGCGCCGACCACTTGCAATGGATGCTCGCTGGCGACCGCATCGCGGAAACGCTGGCCTGGAGTGCTCTTGTTCAAACTCATGACTCACCTCGTTTGGCTGTCGGGTTAGCGCCGTCCTGGTAATGACGGGCGATGTTGCGTTTGGAGGCGCCGATGTGACGGCGCATCAACAACTCGGCCAGTTCACCGTCACGGTCGGCGATGGCATCGAGAATTCGGTGGTGCTCGGCAAAGGCCTGGTGCGGGCGATTGGGCGTGGTGGAAAACTGGATGCGGTACATGCGCACCAATTGATACAGCTCGCCGCAGAGCATTTGCGTCAGGGTGCGGTTTCCGCTGCCCTGGATAATCCGGTAGTGGAAGTCGAAATCGCCTTCCTGCTGGTAGTAGCCGCGGCCAGCCTGGAAGGCCTCATCGCGTTCGTGGGTTTCAAGGACCCGGCGCAGCTCATCGATTTCCTCGACGCTCATGCGCTCGGCGGCCAGGCGACAGGCCATGCCTTCGAGGGATTCGCGGATTTCGTAGAGCTCCACCAGCTCGGCATGGTTGAGCGACACCACCCGTGCTCCGACGTGTGGCACGCGCACCAGCAGGCGTTGGCCTTCCAGGCGGTGGATGGCTTCGCGCAACGGGCCACGGCTGATGCCGTAGGTACGGGCCAGCTCGGGCTCGGAGATTTTGCTGCCCGGGGCGATCTCACCCTTGACGATGGCCGCTTGAATGCGTCGGAAGACGTTTTCGGAAAGCGTTTCCGAGTCATCCTGAACGGTAAGCGGGGGAGCCAGTTGATCCAGCATATTGTCGACACCTTGAAAGCCAGTGCGGCAAAAATTAACCAAAACTGCCGCCACAGTCAAAGGATAATTAGATATTGTCGACAATCGTCTAATAACCTCCTGCACCATAACAAAGCAGTGCCCTCGATTCACAGCCGCCCGCCAGCGCTGGCGCCATCAACCTGCCGTGCTAGAATGCCGCCCGCATTTGTTTGTGACATCTGCACGGCTTGTCATAAATAGCTGATAGGCATACGAGGAGCTTGCGCAGCGATGCCAGGGTCTTGAATTAAAGAACAGACCGCTGCGCACCAGGATTTATGAGACTCAAGCCCTTCCCGATCTTCCTTTTTCTTCTTTGCCTGCCCGGGTTCGCTGCTGCCGGGGACAAGACCGTGTACGGCCTCAATGAATATGCTTCGTTGGGCGGCATCGACCTCGAAGTGGCCGCCAAACTCGACACCGGGGCAAAAACCGCATCCTTGAGCGCCCGCGACATCAAGCGCTTCAAACGCAATGGCGAGTCCTGGGTGCGCTTCTACCTGGCCATCGACACCGCCCATTCGCACCCGATCGAACGACCGCTGGCCCGCGTCAGCAAGATCAAACGCCGGGCCGGTGACTACGACCCGGAAGAGGGCAAGAAGTACACTGCCCGACCGGTGATCGAGCTGGATATCTGCATGGGTTCAGCTTTACGTAGCATCGAAGTGAACCTGACCGACCGTAGCGCGTTCCAATACCCGCTATTGATCGGCTCCGAAGCACTCAAACGCTTCGATGCGCTGGTCGACCCCAGTCTTAAATACGCTGCCGGCAAACCCGCCTGCGCCGCCGACGCTCATACCGCCGAGTAATTTAAATGCGCTCTCTTACCCTTCATCTGAAAATGTTGATCGCCATCCTGGTGGTATTGGGCATTTCAGTCACGGCCTACCAGATCTTCGTACTCGGCATTCCCGTGACGGAAGACGCCACCGACGACTTGTGGAACATCGACGCCAAGGTCGAGTTCGTCGCCAGTGCCAAGGACCCAGTCAAGATCCAGATGTTCGTGCCACCGTTGAGCCGCGATTACGTGAGTCTCAACGAAAGCTTTATTTCAAATAATTACGGCGTGGCCGTGAACCGAGTCGACGGCAACCGCAAGGTCACGTGGTCGGCGCGCCGGGCCAAAGGCAACCAGACCCTTTATTACCGCCTGGTGTTGACCAAGCGCTACACCGCCGAAAAAGCCAAGATCAAAGGGCCGACCTTCCGCGACAGCATTGCCGTGGAAGGCCCTGAAAAACTCGCCGCCGAAGCGCTGCTGGCGCCGATTCGCCAACACTCGGCCGACGTCGAGACCTTCATCAGCGAAGCGATCAAGCGGGTCAACAACAGCAACGACGACAACGCCAAGATGCTCCTGGCCGGCGACCCGACACCGGCCCACAAGGCGAAGATCGTCGAACTGCTGCTGTCCATCGCCCACGTGCCGGTGGAAAAGGTCCACACCATTCGCCTGGTGGCCGACCAGCCGCAAACCCCGGAACTCTGGCTGCGCAGCTTCAATGGCACCGACTGGCTGTACTTCAACCCGGAAACCGGCGAACAGGGCCTGCCGACCGACCGCCTGCTGTGGTGGACCGGCGACGAAAACCTGATCACCGTGGATGGCGGCAAGAAGGCCACTGTGACCTTCAGCATGAACAACAGCGAGATGAACGCCATTCGCCTGGCCAAGCTGACCGACGAGAACACCGACGCCAATTTCCTCGAGTACTCGCTGTACGGCTTGCCGCTGCAAACCCAGCAGACCTTCATGATCATGGTGATGATCCCGATCGGCGTGCTGGTGATCCTGGTCCTGCGCAACCTGATCGGCCTGCAGACCCTCGGCACCTTTACCCCGGTGCTGATCGCCCTGGCCTTCCGCGAGACCCAGCTCGGCTTCGGTATCGTGCTGTTTACCATCATCACGGCGCTGGGGCTGTCGCTGCGCTCTTACCTTGAGCACCTGAAACTGCAAATGCTGCCAAGGCTGTCGGTGGTGCTGACGTTCGTCGTGGTGTTGATCGCGGCCATCAGCCTGTTCAGCCATAAGCTCGGCCTGGAGCGCGGGCTGTCGGTGGCGCTGTTCCCGATGGTGATCCTGACCATGACCATCGAACGCCTGTCGATCACCTGGGAGGAACGTGGCGCCAGCCATGCCATGAAAGTGGCAATCGGCACCCTGTTCGCCGCGACGCTGGCGCACCTGATCATGACCATTCCGGAGCTGGTGTACTTCGTGTTCACCTTCCCGGCGATCCTGCTGATCATGGTGGGCTTCATGCTGGCCATGGGTCGCTATCGCGGCTACCGCCTGACCGAGCTGGTGCGTTTCAAGGCTTTCCTGAAGAAGGCTGACGCCTGATGTTCGGCTTTTGGAAGACCTGGAAAGCCCTGGAAGCCCGGGGCATCATGGGCATCAACCGGCGTAACGCGGACTACGTGCTCAAGTACAACAAGCGCAGCCTGTATCCGATCGTCGATGACAAGATCATCACCAAGGAACGTGCCATCGCCGCCGGCATCCATGTGCCGCAACTGTATGGGGTGATATCGACCGAAAAGGAAATCGACAAGCTCGACGAGATCATCGACGGGCACACCGATTTCGTGATCAAGCCGGCCCAAGGCGCCGGCGGCGATGGCATCATTGTCATCGCCGACCGCTTCGAGGGCCGCTATCGCACGGTGTCCGGCAAGATCGTCGGCCACGAAGAGCTCGAGCACCATATTTCCAGCATCCTGACCGGCCTGTATTCCCTGGGCGGGCATCGCGACCGTGCACTGATCGAATACCGGGTGATCCCGGACCAGATCTTCAAGAGCATCAGCTATGAAGGTGTGCCGGACATCCGCATCATCGTGTTGATGGGGTATCCGGTCATGGCCATGCTGCGCTTGCCCACCCGTCAGTCCGGCGGCAAGGCCAACTTGCACCAGGGCGCCATCGGCGTAGGTGTCGACCTGGCCACCGGCCTGACCCTGCGCGGCACCTGGCTGAACAACATCATCGCCAAACACCCGGACACCACCAACGCGGTGGATGGCGTGCAACTGCCCTACTGGGACGGTTTCATGAAACTCGCCGCGGGTTGCTATGAACTGTGCGGGCTGGGCTACATCGGTGTCGACATGGTGCTGGACCAGGAGAAAGGCCCACTGATCCTCGAGCTCAACGCCCGACCTGGCTTGAATATCCAGATTGCCAATGATTGCGGCCTGACATTGCGCACCCATGCGGTCGAGGCGCGGCTGGAAGACTTGAAAGCACGCGGCGTCAGCGAAACCGTCGAAGAGCGAGTGGCGTTTGTGCAGGAGATGTTCGGGCATATTCCACCGGTCGAGGGTTGATCCAGAACCCAGGTGTGTCTTTCGCGAGCAGGCTCGCTCCCACAAGTATTGCGCTGAACCCTGTGGGAGCGAGCCTGCTCGCGAATACAATCTGCCAGATTCCACAGTAGCCATGCCTGCCTCCAATCTGCTAATCCCCTCTAGGAGCAATTCCCCGAGGGGACTACAATCGCCACCCCGCCTCGATGGCTGATCCAACCCGCCCATGCTGACCTGCTCCGTACACCCGCTGCCCTATCGCGCCAACCCTGCCGACTACTTCGCGGCCATTCGTCATGCCCCAGGTGCCGTGCTGCTCGACAGCGGCCGCCCCAGCGCCGAGCGCGGGCGCTTTGACTTGCTCAGCGCCTGGCCGCTGGAACAACTGGCCGTAGCGCCTGACGAACGCGGCAGCGATTTCCTGCAACGCCTTCGGGACAATCTGACACGCTTGGGCGAAGCATCGCTGCCTGCACCTTATGAACTGCCGTTTGCGGGCGGCTTGATCGGTTACCTGAGCTACGACTTCGGCCGCCACCTGGAAAACCTGCCGAGCCAGGCCCTGGATGACCTGCAGTTACCCGATGCGCGCTTCGGCCTGTACGATTGGGCGCTGATCAGCGATCACCACCAGGCCACCAGCCAATTGGTGTTTCACCCAACGCTGGCCGACAGCGAGCGCCAACGCCTGATCCAGCTGTTCAGCCAGCCCGCCGCTGAAGCGGTCGAGCCGTTCAAGCTGCAAGCGCCGATGAATGCCGATCTGAACGCTGATCAGTATCGCCAGGCGATCGAGCGCATCCAGCAATACATCCAGGCAGGCGATTGCTATCAGGTCAACTTCGCCCAGCGTTTCCGTGCACCCTGCCAAGGTGATCCATGGACGGCGTATTGCGCGTTGCGACTGGCTTGCCCCACTCCGTTTTCCGGCTTCCAGAGCCTGCCCGACGGCGGCGCGGTGCTGAGCCTGTCACCGGAACGTTTCGTCAAAGTCAGCGAACGCCATGTTGAGACCCGTCCGATCAAAGGCACACGCCCGCGCGGCCTTAGCGCTGCCGAGGACGCGGCGAACGCCGCCGAACTGCTGGCGAGCCCCAAGGACCGTGCGGAAAACCTGATGATCGTCGACCTGTTGCGCAACGACCTCGGTCGCACCTGCCGCACCGGTTCGGTTCGAGTGCCTGAGTTGTTCAGCCTGGAAAGCTACCCCAATGTGCATCACCTGGTGAGCAGCGTGACCGGCGAACTGGCAGATGATCGCGATGCGCTGGACCTGATCGCCGGCAGCTTCCCGGGCGGCTCTATTACCGGTGCGCCGAAAATTCGCTCGATGCAGATCATCGACGAGCTGGAACCCACCCGACGCGGGCTGTACTGCGGTTCATTGCTGTATCTGGACGTGCGCGGCGAGATGGACAGCTCCATCGCCATCCGCAGCCTGTTGGTCAAGGATGGGCAGGTGTGCTGCTGGGGCGGTGGCGGAATCGTCGCCGATTCCGAGTGGCAGGCCGAGTATCAGGAATCGATCACCAAGGTGAAGGTGCTGCTCGATACCCTCCAGAACCTCTAAAAACATCGCGGGCAAGCCCGCTCCCACAGGTTAATGGTTGTTCACAGATTTTGTGACCGACGAAAAAACACTGTGGGAGCGGGCTTGCCCGCGAAGGCGTCCTGAAGAACGACTACAAACTCAAGGTACGATTCGAAGCCTTGATGAACTCCTGCTTCAGCTCTTCAAAGGTATGCACCGCCGGGAACTGCGGGAACTCGGCGATCACATTGTCCGGCGCATGGAACAGAATCCCGGCGTCCGCCTCACCCAGCATCGTGGTGTCGTTGTAGGAATCGCCCGCTGCAATCACCCGGTAGTAGAGGCTCTTGAAGGACAGCACCGACTGGCGCTTGGGATCTTTCTGACGCAGCTGATAGCCCGTCACCCGGCCGGTATCGTCAGTAATCAAACGATGGCAGAGCAAGGTCGGGAAGCCGAGCTGACGCATCAGCGGCTGGGAAAACTCGTAGAAGGTGTCCGACAGAATCACCACCTGGAAGCGCTCGCGCAGCCAATCGACGAACTCGACGGCACCGTCCAGCGGCTTGAGCGTGGCGATCACCTCCTGGATGTCGGCGAGTTTCAGGCCGTGTTCATCGAGAATCCGCAAGCGCTGCTTCATCAGCACGTCATAGTCGGGAATGTCCCGGGTGGTGGCCCTGAGGGATTCGATCCCGGTTTTTTCGGCGAAGGCGATCCATATTTCCGGGACCAGCACACCTTCAAGATCCAGACAGGCAATTTCCACAAGACACTCCCATTGGTATTGTTTATTGAGTCGAGCGAGCCCGAACTCTAGCGACAACTCCCCCACCACGCAACGCAGAGGACGCCCCGGCCAGCGCAGCTTTTTGTTACCATCGGCCCCATATAGAGCGCCCAGCGCCACCGACCTGTAGGAAGCCGCCCTGATGAGCCCAACGTTCGACGTCGTGGAACTCGCCACGACCTATGCCAACAAATCCGCCCAGGACATCCTGAAACTCGCTTTTGCCGAGTTCGGCGATGATCTGTGGATATCTTTCAGCGGCGCCGAGGACGTGGTGCTGGTGGACATGGCCTGGAAGCTGAACAAGAACGTCAAAGTGTTCAGCCTCGACACTGGCCGCTTGCATCCCGAAACCTACCGCTTCATCGATCAGGTGCGCGAGCATTACAAGATCGATATCGAACTGGTGTCCCCGGATCACACCAAGCTTGAACCGTTCGTGAAGGAAAAAGGCCTGTTCAGTTTCTACAAGGACGGCCATGGCGAATGCTGCGGCATCCGCAAGATCGAGCCGCTGCGTCGCAAGCTGTCTGGCGTGAAGGCCTGGGCTACCGGCCAGCGCCGCGACCAGAGCCCTGGCACGCGCAGCGCTGTGGCCGTGATGGAAATAGACACCGCGTTCTCTACCCCGGAACGCACCCTGTACAAGTTCAACCCGCTGGCGCAGATGACCAGCGAGGAAATCTGGGGCTACATCCGGATGCTGGAACTGCCGTACAACAGCCTGCACGAACGCGGGTTCATCAGCATTGGCTGTGAGCCGTGCACCCGCCCGGTACTGCCAAACCAGCACGAGCGTGAAGGTCGCTGGTGGTGGGAAGAGGCCACGCAGAAGGAATGCGGGCTGCATGCCGGCAATATCATCAGCAAGTCATAACAGCGATACCCACCTGTAGGAGCAAGCTCGCTCGCGAAAAACGTGAGAACGCCGCGGTGTATCAGGCACCCTGCGTTATCGTTGAAGACAATCGCGGGCAAGCCAGCTCCCACAGGTGTCAACATCAGCCCTGAAAATGTGTACACACCACTGTCACCATCGGTGTCATTTTTGTGTGCACTTTTTGTTTCTTCGCCCTAAAAAGTTACATTTCCCTGCCTGACAACCCTCGCCACAGCTTTTTGTAGCCCCCTCCGAAAAAATAAATACCTGCGCAATCGGTCAACTTATATCACCCGTTTTTCAGCGGTTTAGCACCCGCTGATAACAAAACGAAATGAGCAACCAAATCCATAGATTCAAGACTGGCACGCATCTCGCTTAAGTGCATACATGTTTTGTATACAATCACCTCAAAACATAAAAACACTCAGATCCGCAAGCCTGAAGCGCCCTATCCCGTACAGGCTGCAGATGCCCCATAACCAATGGTTTTCGCTACCCGCGACGAAGATTTGTCGAGCCTTGCGCTCATGCACAGTCATCGCGGCGTCGAACATCAGGAGCCTGCCGGAATGCGTACAAGTCTCTCCACCAACGATATTGCGCTGGATCTACCTTCTTCCCACGTCACCCAGACCGACCTTGGGCAGCCACTGCAACCCCCTGTCGTGCTCAGCCCCCGCCTGCACAACAAAGACCTGGCCCCGACCAAGGCAGAAGGCCGGCGCTGGGGTCGCTACAGCATCTTCGCGTTATGGACCAACGATGTGCATAACATCGCCAACTACTCGTTTGCCATTGGCCTTTACGCCCTGGGCCTGGGCGGCTGGCAGATTCTCCTGTCGCTGGGCATCGGCGCGGCGCTGGTGTATTGCTTCATGAACCTGTCGGGCTACATGGGCCAGAAGACCGGTGTGCCGTTTCCGGTCATCAGCCGCATCAGTTTCGGCATCCATGGCGCGCAGATTCCTGCCCTGATCCGCGCCGTGATCGCCATCGCCTGGTTCGGCATCCAGACGTACCTGGCCTCGGTTGTGTTCCGCGTCCTGCTGACCGCCATCCATCCCGGGTTCGCCGAGTACGACCACGATTCGATCCTCGGCCTGTCCAGCCTGGGCTGGGTGTGTTTCGTGGCGATCTGGTTGGTGCAATTGGGCATCCTTGCCTACGGCATGGAAATGGTGCGGCGCTATGAAGCCTTTGCCGGGCCGGTGATCCTGCTGACCGTCGCCGCCCTGGCCGCCTGGATGTATTTTCAGGCCAATGCGACCATCGCCTGGTCGATCCGCGAGCCGCTGAGCGGCGGCGAGATGTGGCGCAACATCTTTGCCGGCGGTGCATTGTGGCTGGCGATCTACGGTACGCTGATCCTCAATTTCTGCGACTTCGCCCGCTCTTCGCCCTGCCGCAAGACCATCAAGGTCGGAAACTTCTGGGGCCTGCCGGTGAACATCCTGGTATTCGCTGCCATCACCGTCCTGCTGTGCGGCGCGCAATTCCAGATCAATGGCCACATTATCGAAAGCCCTACAGAGATCATCGCTTCGATCCCCAACACCTTCTTCCTGGTCCTGGGCTGCCTGGCGTTCCTGATCGTCACCGTGGCGGTCAACATCATGGCCAACTTCGTCGCGCCGGCCTTTGTCCTCAGCAACCTGGCGCCCAAATACCTGACGTTCCGTCGTGCCGGGCTGATCAGCGCGACCATCGCCGTGCTGATCCTGCCGTGGAACCTCTATAACAGCCCGCTGGTGATCGTCTACTTCCTCTCCGGCCTTGGCGCCCTGCTCGGCCCGCTGTATGGCGTGATCATGGTCGACTACTGGCTTGTACGAAAAGGCCAGGTCAACGTGCCGCAGTTGTACAGCGAAGACCCGAACGGTGCTTATTACTACAGCCGCGGGGTCAACCTGCGCGCCGTGGCGGCATTCATTCCTGCCGCACTGATCGCCATCGTCCTGGCGCTGGTACCGGGCTTCCACTTGGTGTCGCCGTTCTCCTGGCTGATTGGGGCCGGGATTGCCGGGATGCTCTACCTGATCATCGCCAAGCGCCAACCTCACTACGCCGACGTCAGCGGTGAAGCCATCGCCGTGGACAACGTCAGCCATTGACTCCATCGCGGCCCGGCAGCGTCGGGCCGCTGAACCACCCGCTATAAGGAATCCCCATGCGTATTCTCGTGGTCAACGTCAACACCACCGAATCCATCACCCAGGCCATTGCCCGTTCGGCCCAGGCCGTGGCTGCGCCCGGCACGGAAATCGTTGGCCTGACGCCCTACTTCGGTGCCGACTCGATCGAAGGCAACTTCGAAAGCTACCTGGCCGCCATTGCGGTGATGGATCGGGTCATGGCCTACGACCAGCCCTTCGATGCCGTGATTCAAGCAGGCTATGGCGAACACGGTCGCGAAGGCCTGCAGGAATTGCTCAACGTACCGGTGGTGGACATCACCGATGCGGCAGCGAGCACCGCGATGTTTCTCGGCCATGCCTACTCGGTCGTCACTACCCTCGACCGCACCGTTCCTCTGATCGAAGATCGCCTGAAACTGTCGGGGCTCTGGGACCGTTGTGCCTCGGTGCGAGCTAGCGGCCTGGCGGTGCTGGAACTGGAACACGAGCCGCAACGCGCACTGGAGGCCATCGTGCATCAGGCTGAACTGGCAGTAACCCAGGACAAGGCCGAAGTGATTTGCCTGGGTTGCGGTGGCATGGCCGGGCTGGACGAGCAGATTCGCCAGCGCACAGGCGTTCCGGTAATCGATGGTGTGACGGCGGCGGTGACCATCGCCGAATCGCTGGTGCGGCTGGGGTTGTCGACGTCCAAGGTGCGGACCTATGCGACGCCGCGGCCGAAAAAAATCATTGGCTGGCCGGGGCGATTTGGCAGGTAAACCGCGTTATCGTTCTTCGCGAGCAGGCTCGCTCCCACATTGGTTCCGCGGCGTACAAAACTCCCCTGTGGGAGCGAGCCCGCTCGCGAATGGGGGCGACTCGGTTTCAAGCCTGACTCAAATAGCACTAAAACGCTGCCCCAACCCCTGCCCGGCAAACTGCTCGATAATAAAATCCACAAACGCCCGGGTCTTGCCCGGCAGCAGTTTGTGCTCGGCGTAATAGATCGAAATATTGCCATCATCGACATACCAGTCCGGCAGCACCCGCTCCAGCGTCCCCGCCTCCAGATACCCCACGGCAAACGGCATGCTCACCAGGGCAATGCCCAAACCCTGGACCGCCGTGGCGCAGGCCGCCTCCGAATCGCTCATGGTCATCCGCGCCCTGAGCGTCAGCGGGCTGTGTTGTCGGGTGCGGCTGGTCAACTGCCAGGAGCGCACGCGGCCGGTCTGCGGTGAGCGAATGAGGATGCCGTGGTGAAGCTTGAGATCATCGGGCTCGACAATCGCTTCATGCGCCGCCAGGTAACCGGCCGAGGCTACCAACACGCGATGGGCCGGGGTCAGCTTGCGCGCCACCACCCCTTGGGGCAGCTCGAACCCGCCACCAATCGCGGCGTCGAAGCCTTGGGCGATCAGGTCGACCTGACGGTTATCGAAATGCCAGTCCGGGCTGATCGCTGGAAAACGCCGCAAAAACTCCCCGAGCAACGGCACGATGTATAGACGCCCGAAGACGGTGCCCATGCTGACCTTCAAAGTGCCCGCGGGACGCCCCTCGGCGCTGGCCAGATTGGCCACGGCATTCTGGATCGTGTGCAGGCTGGCACTGACTTCGCTCAGAAACAGCTGCCCGGCCTCGGTCAGCGTCAAGCTGCGAGTACTGCGCTGAAACAAGCGTACCCCCAGCCGCACTTCCAGTTTGGCCACGCTCTTGCCGACTGCCGCCGGGGTCAGGCTCAAGCGTCGCGCGGCTTCGGCAAAGCTGCCCACCTCGGCACTGCGCACGAAGCATTCGATACTGCTGAAGGTTTCCATAGGAGCCATTATAAACTTATGGTTTACACAGACTATCGCAATTGCTGTCTACTCAGCTTGTAATCGTGAATCGATACTAGGCTCCATCAACCGGGACATCTCGCCTCGGGACTTTGGAGATCGATATGACTACTCAGAACCTCAGCGGCAAAGTGGCTTTGATCCAAGGCGGTTCCCGCGGAATCGGCGCTGCCATCGTCAAACGCCTGGCCGCTGAAGGCGCGACAGTCGCCTTTACCTACGTAAGCTCCACGGCGAAGGCCGAAGAACTGCAGAACAGCATCACCCAAGGCGGCGGCAAAGCCCTGGCGATCAAGGCTGACAGCGCTGACGCCGAGGCCATTCGCAACGCCGTGACGGCAACCGTAGAAGCGTTTGGCCAACTGGATATCCTGGTTAACAACGCGGGTGTGCTGGCCGTCGCACCGCTGGAAGACTTCAAGCTCGAAGACTTCGACCAGACCCTGGCGATCAACGTACGCAGCGTGTTCATTGCCACCCAGGCTGCCGCCAGGCACATGACCGAAGGCGGTCGCATCATCAATATCGGCAGCACCAATGCCGACCGCATGCCCTTCGCGGGTGGTGGCCCGTACGCCATGAGCAAATCGGCGCTGGTTGGCCTGACCAAGGGCCTGGCCCGCGACCTCGGCCCCAAGGGCATCACCATCAATAACGTGCAACCGGGCCCGGTCGATACCGACATGAACCCTGCCCACGGCGACTTCGCCGACAGCCTGATCCCGCTGATGGCAGTGGGGCGCTACGGCAAAGTCGAAGAGATCGCCAGTTTCGTCGCCTACCTGGTCGGTCCCGAAGCGGGCTACATCACCGGTGCGAGCCTGACCATCGACGGTGGTTTTGGCGCTTGACCCTGTAGGAGCGAGCATGCTCGCGATGGTCGTCAACGATGACGAGGGAAACCTGACACCCAGCGGCGCTCTCAGGCTCATCGCGAACATGCTCGCTCCTACAAATTTTGATCATCAGGCCCAATCGAGTGCTGGCAAGCCACAGGCACTCGGCACGAACGCCTTCAGCGTTCGAAGAATGCCATCGGCGTGTGCGTACTTTTCATCGGCCATCGCCGCATCCGGAATCGCAATCGCCGTCATCCCCGCCGCCTTGGCCGCCGTGACACCGAACGGCGAATCCTCGAACACCAGGCAATCACGTGGCTCGATACCCAGGCGTCGTGCCGCCGTCAGGAAGATATCCGGCGCCGGTTTGGCCGCACCGACTTCTGGATCATCAGCCGTGACGATGAAGTCGAACAAGGCGAACCAGTCGCGATGCAAGGTGGTTTTCTGGCCGAACGACTGGCTTGAGGAACTGGTTCCCACCGCAATGGGAATGTTGTGCGCCTTCAAGTGCCGAACCAGCTCTTCTGCTCCCGGCATCGCCTGCGCCGCAGGAAAACGCTCGCGCATCAGCGGCTCGCGAATCACTAGGAACTCTTCGGCGCTGATCGGCAAGTCCAGCGCCTGCACCACATAACTCGCCAGGTCACCTGCGCCACGGCCGATGATGTTCTGCTTGACGCTCCAGTCGAACGTTCGGCCATAGCGCGCGGCAATCGTGGCCGTGACTTCGGTGTAAATCCCCTCGGTGTCCAGCAATAAGCCGTCCATATCGAAAATCACGGCCTTGATGGGGCCGAACTCCTTGAGCGGTAAATTCATCGCATCTGATCCGTTTTCATGACATCCCAGGCGGCTCAGGTACGGCCGTTCCGCGACAGATTAAAGGTTTCAGCAGCATAACGAGCAGCCGTGGCCAAGAGCAACGGGCGCATGACGCAAAAAGCCCGGCAAATCGCCGGGCCCGGACAGCTTTACGCGCTGTTGATTTATGCCAGGCTAACCGCCCGCCTTGCCTGTCTCACTACTTTTGGCAGCACTATCTGATCCTCCAGACCCATTGCCAGAAGCGCTCCCCGTCGAACTGCCACCGCTGGTCGACCCGCTTCCCGTCTCCGGGCGGGTGGTGCTCCCATTGGCATCGCCTGCATTGCCATTCCTGATGGCGCCAGGCGGTAATGCGTTCTCAGTTCCAGAGCCTGCATTCATTTCAGTAGACGGCGGCATACCGCCCTTATCGACGGGCGCGTCGTTACCTGAGGATTGTGAAAATGCCACGCCTGAACCGATCGATAACAGACTAGCCACTGCCAGGGCCAACACGCTTGACCTGATCATGGACGTCTCCTTTTACCCGTTGCATACCTTGAGTCTGGCAGCAGTGCATCGGCAGGGTTACCACTCATTCGACAGGCGGTCTCGCGCCAGAGGTCGGTCAGCTCGGCTCCCCGGATGCGTCCTCACCGGCAATGTCCGGATCGTCCGGGTCGACTTCGACATCAGAATCCGTGCGCTTGAGGTCATCGTTGGGCACCTGCTCGACTCCGGGCTCGTCATCGGGCGGCCGCTGATCCCGACTGAGAGAATCAGTCGGCGAAGGCAAGGGGTATTCGGGGGTTTCGTCGATATCGGAGACTTTCGGATCAGCATTCATGGGGCACCTCGCAACGGACCTGTAAAGGCAGGTCCTGACCGTTGGAGGCAGCGTCGATCGTCAGGTTCGATCAGGGAGACTATCGGTTATTTTGCCGATCGAATCCGTCAGTGATGTTTGTTCTTGTGTTTGTGCTTATGTTTGTGACCGCCGCCGGAGTGGGAGTCGCCATCGTCGCTTCCCAGGTTGTTGCCGACCGCACCACCGGCTGCACCACCCAGGCCTGCGCCAATGGTCGAACCGGTCCTGCCACCCAGGCTGTTGCCGATCACTGAACCGCCGGCTGAACCCAAGCCACCGCCTACCGCCGCTTCGGTGCGACTACCCTTGGGCGCACCGATCGCGCTACCGGCGGCGCCACCGACGCCGGCACCAATCGCAGCGCCCGTGCTGCCGCCCATTTGTCCACCTACCACGTTGCCCAGCGCACCACCAATACCGCCGCCAACGGCTGCGGTACCATCGCCTGCAGCCAGTGCGAATGGTGTAAACAACAATCCAAAAACAATTGCCGGTAACGTCAAGCGTCGAGTACTCGGGTACTGCACTTCATTACCTTGGGTTTTCGGGGTCATGGCACGCCTCTTATTTATCGGGGGTATGTGAATTGGAGCCGTTAATTCCATAAACGTTCAAAAACGCAAAAGCCCGGCATCAAGCCGGGCTTTTGTTCACGACCCTTGGGGTATCAGTGACGCTTGTGACCGTTGGCCAGGTTGCTGCCTACGCCGCCGCCCAAGGCGCCACCCAGGCCTGCGCCGATGGTCGAACCGGTCTTGCCGCCCAGGCTGTTGCCGATCACCGAACCACCGGCAGCGCCCACGCCACCACCGATGGCGGCACTGGTACGGTGGCCTTTCTTGGCGGCAACCGCGCTGCCGGCTGCACCCGCAACCCCCGCACCAATCGCGGCACCGGTGCTGCCGCCCATGCTTCGGCCAACGACATTACCCAGCGCACCACCCAGGCCACCACCAAGGGCGGCTGTACCGTCACCGGCGATTGCACCTTGAGTAACCAGAAGACCCAGAACCAGAGCAGGCAGTGTGAAACGCATGACGAAAACCTCAAAAAATAGGGGGTGAAATTCAAAAGGGTCGAGATTGAATGCTTTAGAGGGAACAAAGTCCAGACATGCGCGCGCTCAACCTCGTTGTTCGCGACGGTTGGACAGCTTTTTTGGAAAAGGTTTTATCGCAGGCAAAAAAAAGCCCGCTGGGGAACGGGCAGGGTGTTGCGTCTAACGGATGGTTTGAGCCTACGTAGGGCCTTGTGAAAAGTTTGTGAAAACTTTCCAAATTAAATATTCGTTCAGATTCCGGGCACAAAAAACCCCGTTCGATGACGGGGTTGGCTCGCGGGTCATTTACTTGCTGGCCGGTTCTGTAAGCTTGGGCAGGAATTTTCCCTTCAACACTCGGCATGCCTTGGTCTTGATCTTGAGGACCTTGGCCTGATCTTCGCCAAAGCTGGCCACATACTCTGTCTGGCCGCATTGAACGTAGTTGTTGATCGGATATTCTGCGCCGTCGTCTTCGATGTACGGTTCAGTCATCGCTTCACCCCTCTCAAAAATACGGGATCGACACCGGCAAGCCCTTTGCCCGAAAAATATCGATCACCAAGGATTTTGAGACTAGCCGGTCATTAACGGACTTGTTGTTCAGACAAGCGAATGCCCGACGAATGGGCGAAGCCTGTCAGAGCAGTTTGACCGACACCGCAGTGTGATTGTGAGGCGACACATAAGAGTGGCAGTGCCCAGAGTAGGTTAAGATGCCAGCAAACCAGGCTCGCTGTGAGTAGCCCCGCATGACAGAAAATAGTCGGAACACCACCCGTCTGATCAAGAAATACCCGAATCGCCGTCTGTATGACACGCACACCAGCAGTCATCTGACCCTTGCGGATATACGCCAATTGGTCGTCGATAGAATTCCGTTCGAGGTGGTCGACGCCAAGACTGGCGAGAACCTGACCCGGAGTATTTTGCTGCAGGTCATTCTGGAAGCCGAAAGTGGCGGTCAGCCGATCTTCTCCAGTGAGATGCTGATGGGGATCATCCAGTTCTACGGTCCCTACCAAAGCGTCCTTGGCAGCTATCTGGACAAAAGCATCCAGACGGTCATCGACATCCAGTCCCAGACCGGCGCTCAGTCCTCCGAAACCTGGAGCGCGTTCATGCACCAGCAGGCACCGGTCATGCAGGATTTGATGCGCCAGTATGTCGACCAGTCAAAAGCGCTCTACCTGAACACCCAGAACCTCTTCGGAATGTTCGGCGCCGTGCCCCCAGGCAAGCCAGGTGCCGATGGCGGGCCGAAAAAAAATGGCGATGGGGAGTAACCCCCATCGCCATCCTGTAACCAGCCTGATCAGGCTTACTTGCTATCAGCCTTGCCACCAGCAGCGGTTTTGCCAACTGCAGCGGTCGCTGCGTCAAAGTTGCTCTGGGCAACGTCAGCAGCCTGTTTTACCGCTTTCTGTGCACTTTCAAAAACGGCACCGGCATTGGCCAGCGACGATTTGAACCCAGCCACGACAGGCTCGGAGCCAGCCGGTGCATTCTTGCTGATCACGTCAACAAACTCTCGCACCTGCTGGGTGCCTGCCTCGACCTGACGCGAGGTCAGCTTGGCGATTTCCGAGTGGGTATCGACAATCAGCGCCTGCACTTGACGGTTGTAATCAGCCAGGCGTTCGGCTTGCACATTTGGCTGGATGAAAGACGCCTGGAGCTCGGCGAATCCTTGTGGATCACGTACCGAAAGCAGCTTGCGAAAGCCCTCGAACTGCTCCTCGGTGGAGGCCTGCAGGGTCTTGAACTGCAACTGGCTCAGCTGCTCGACACTGGAAAAGATTTTGCCGCTGATTTGCTGCAGGAGGTCGAGGTTGGCTTTCTGAGCGTCTTGCAATTTTTCCGAGTTGAAAAAAGACATGCTTGAATCTCCTGGTTTGAAGGCCGACTCGGGCCTGAGGACGCGAGAGCGATCCTGCCGGTCATCGCGTTAGGGTTTATATTGCAGTGCACAATTTCTTTTGGCAACGATTTTTTGTGCACTGCACAAAAGACTTCCCTATCCTACGGATGTTCGCTATAGACTCCTACATGCCTATCGTCAGGAGATCACCATGGACCAGGAAGACATTAGTGCATCGCAACAGGAAAAACCCGCCTCACAACGCGGCCTGTGGGAACACCTGAGTCATCTGCAGCGCCTCAATGCGCTGAACGTCCTCGAGGCTGTGCGCCAACGCCAGAAAAAAACCCTCACGCCCCTGAAACGAGGCCAACTCAGACAACCTACTCCCGCTCAATGGCAGGAATATGTCATCGACTTCAGCCAACGCTGCCTGCTGTTCTGGGACACCCTGCGCCAGCGCGGCGACAACAGGCTGGCCCATGAACGCGCCGGGTATCCACTGTTGCTCAAGTTCGATCATGAAACCTTGATCGCTGGCCCTGATCTTGCGCGCCCGGTCAATTTTTCACTGCTGCGGATCCTCCCCGGCCCCGAGCAAGAAATCGACGGTAACAGCCAGCCGGTGATCATCATTGACCCGCGCGGGGGACATGGTTCGGGAATCGGTGGTTTCAAGCAGGATTCGATCATAGGTGAGAGCCTCAGGGCCGGGCACCCCACCTACTTCATCTCTTTCAGTCACTCGCCACAGCCTGGGCAAACCCTGGACGATATCGTCCAGGCCCAGGCCCGGTTCATCGAAGCCGTCAGCGCCCTGCACCCAGCCAACGACAAGCCGATCATCATCGGCAACTGCCAGGCCGGCTGGGCCTTGATGGGCCTGGCGGCCACACGACCGGAGCTACCCGGCCTGATCATTATCAACGGCGCCCCTTTGTCTTACTGGGCCGGCATCAATGGACGCAATCCCATGCGCTATACCGGCGGCCTGCTGGGTGGCGGCTGGATGGCTCGCCTTGGCAGCGACTTGGGCAATGGCCGATTTGACGGTACCTGGCTGGTCAGCAACTTCGAAAACCTCGACCCGGCCAACACCTATTGGGGCAAGTATTACCAGTTGTTCAGCCAGATCGACAGCGAGGCCGGGCGCTTCCTCGATTTCGAACGCTGGTGGGGTAGCCCGACCCTGCTCAATGGAGAAGAGATCGAGATGATTGTCGATGATCTGTTCATCGGCAACCAATTGTCGGGCCGTGCCGACCGCAAGAGTAACGGTATCGACCTTAAACGGATCGAAGTGCCGGTGGTGGTGTTCTGCTCCTACGGGGACAACATCACCCCTCCCCAACAGGCGTTGAACTGGATCGCCGATGTCTATTCCAGCGATCTCGCCTTGCAGGAGGCAGGCCGCACCATCGTCTACCTGCGGCATGCCAGCATCGGCCACTTGGGTATCTTTGTCTCGGGCCAGGTGGCGCGGCGCGAACACCGAGGGTTGCTAGGTGCGGTCGAAGCCATCAATGCGCTGCCGCCCGGACTGCATGAGATGCTGATTGACGACCTGCCGGCCACTTCAGGCAGCGGTGACATGCAATACCGGGTGCATTTCCAATCAAGGCGAATTGCCGATATTCACGATGACCACGAGCCTGTCCGTGATGACGATCGCGAATTCTCTTCGGTCGTGCGCGCCTCTGAAATCAACAGTGCGTTTTACGACGGATCGATACGTCCGTGGCTGCGTCAGATCATCAACGAACCCACGGCCGAATGGATGCGCAGGACGCACCCCTTCCATCAGCAGCAATTGTTTTGGAGCAGCTTGAATCCGACGCTATGGTGGTTGCCCGGGACAGTTTCAGCGGTCAACCGTAACCGTCGTCCCGCACACCAGGACAACCCGCTGCTGGCCTGGCAGGAGCTGTTCTCCAACCAGATGCAAGACACCCTGAATGCGTACCGCGACGTGCGTGACGCCACTCAAGAGATCTGTTTCTACGGTATTTACGGCGTACTGGGCGCCTTCACCGGCGCCCAGCCTCCGCGAAATCTCCACGCACCTGAGCCGAGCGCCCAGTGAATCGTTTGTAATCCTGGAGGCCCTCGTGGAACTCCATCTCTCAATGTGCCTTCACAGGAGATTAGCGGTGCATCCGTTCGACGTAATCTCTGGCGAAGCTTGGGATCTTGTGATCCCCGCGCCGACCTATAGCACTCATGGGTAGGACCGGCACGACGTCCTTGAGCACAGGCAACGACTCATGGGTTCGATATTGGCCGGGGGTCATACCGAACCAACGGGTGCACGCCTTGTGGAAGCTGCTGTGATCATGAAAGCCGAGCAGGTGGGTGACATGCTTCAGGTTGAAATGAGAGTGGCGCAAGTAGAATTCGGCCATCTGCCGGCGCACATCGCTCAGGACATCCTTGAATTGCGTCCCATCCTTCTCAAGACCGCGCTGAAGTGTGCGCTTGCTGATGTTCAGCGCTGCTGCAATCGACTCCATATCACACTGCCCCTGGCCTTGCCCCTGGCTCAAGCGCTCGGTCAAAAGGCGGCGAATCCTGCCAACGATCGAGTACCCGGACAACTGGTCCAATTGAGCTTCGGCAAAACTGTCATGCAGCGTGGCCAGCGCCTCATTGGCCATGCTCAATGGCGTCAGGAGCTCCTGGCCGTCGAACAGGATGCTGTCATAGGCCGCCCCGAAACTCAGCGGGCAGCCAAAAAGTCGCTGATGCTGCGACGTGTCTTCTGGCTCGGGATAGGAGAACTCCACACTCATGGGTTGCGGTGACTTGCCACCTGCCAGCCAACGGCAGAAGCCCAGCAGCGACGCCAAGGCTGCATCCGTATATTGCCGTGGTTTGACCGAGCCATCTTGCTGATGATCGAGACTGGCCAATCGGTAATGCTGCTCCTCCTGGACAAGGAAAAGGCTGAATCCGGTGCCGATCAACGGGCTGAAACGGACCAGGCGTTCAAGCGCCCTTTTCAGGTTCGAACTGGACATCATCGTGTAGCCCACGATCTGAAAACTGCTGGGATGGCATTCCCCGTAGGCTTTCAGACCGATATTCGGATCGTTTGAAGCCTGGGCCGCCAGATCCCAGAGACGATAGATAACGTTTCGCTCGCAGAATGCCCCTGGTTTATTCACGAACCCGATATCCAGTCCCGCCTCCTCGCACAGAGCGGCAAGGTCGAGACCCTGGGCCAAAAACGTATTCGCCAGCACGCTGGCATAACCTGAACTTATCCTGTACATGGCGTCCTCAATGACCAGTGGAACCGAACGTCCTGTCCGGAGCCGATGCTGACACGTGTAGAACATATTTCAACTCTGTTGCAGAAATATTAACTATCCATTCAGTTTTAAGTATTGATCCAAGTATAGGTACTCCTCATTTTTTGCCATCCCCCTCCCTTCCGCGTGGCACCGAAGGACAGGAGAACGTCACCTTCAAACACTTCCCCCACAGCCCGTCGATAACCAACAATCACCACTCCTGCAGCGCAAAAAAAAAACGGAGTAGATGTATGGAATCGCGTAGTCGTATTGCTTTGGTAACGGGTGGTATGGGCGGTATCGGTACAGCAATCAGCCAACGTCTATACAAGGAAGGATTCAAGGTAATCGTCGGCTGCAGTTCTGACTCCAGCCGCAAGGACGACTGGGCTGCCAGCCAGCGTGAGGCAGGTTACGAGTTCGAGTTCATCTATGGCGACGTCACCGACTGGGAGTCGACCCGCAAGGCTTTCGAGATGGCTCGTGAACAATTCGGCCCGATCGATGTGCTGGTAAACAACGCCGGCATCACCCGCGATGCGTCCTTTCGCAAGCTCACTCCAGAAGACTGGAACAGCGTGATCGGGACCAACCTGACGGGCTTGTTCAACACCACCAAGCAGGTCATTGAGGGCATGCTCTCCAAAGGTTGGGGGCGGATCATCAATATCTCCTCGATCAACGGTCAGCGTGGCCAGTTCGGCCAGACCAACTACTCCGCCGCCAAGGCTGGCATCCATGGTTTCACCATGGCACTGGCCCGGGAAGTCTCCGGCAAGGGCGTGACCGTCAATACCGTATCCCCAGGCTACATCCAGACCTCCATGACCGCGGCCATTCGCCCGGACATTCTCGAAGGCATGATCTCGGGAATCCCGGTGGGTCGCCTTGGCCTGCCGGAAGAGATCGCCTCGATCGTTGCCTGGCTGGCGTCCGATGAATCCGCCTACAGCACCGGTGCCGACTTCTCGGTAAACGGCGGCATGAACATGCAGTAACCCTGACCCGGGCCTTAATGCCCAGGTTTGCTCGTCGAATTTTGTCTTTTCCATGAGGTCATGCATGAACGAAGTCGTAATCGTTGCCGCTACGCGTACCGCCATTGGCAGTTTCCAGGGTGCCTTGTCTGCAATTCCCGCGACCGAACTGGGTGCAGCAGTGATTCGCCGCCTGCTGGAGCAGACGGGTGTCCAAGCTGCGCAAATTGATGAAGTGATCCTCGGCCAGGTGCTCACCGCCGGCGCTGGGCAAAACCCGGCACGCCAGACCGCGATCAAGGCTGGCTTGCCCCACACCACGCCTGCCCTGACCTTGAACAAGGTCTGCGGCTCCGGCCTCAAGGCGGTCCACCTCGCCGTACAGGCCATCCGTTGCGGCGACGCGGAACTGATCATCGCTGGCGGTCAGGAAAACATGAGCCTGGCCCCCTATGTCCTGCCCAAGGCACGCACCGGCCTGCGCATGGGCCATGCGCAACTGCAAGACAGCATGATCCAGGATGGCCTGTGGGATGCATTCAACGACTACCACATGGGCATCACCGCCGAGAACCTGGCGCAGAAGTACGAAATCTCCCGTGAAGCACAGGATGCCTTCGCTGCCGCCTCGCAACAGAAGGCCGCCGCCGCCATTGAGGGCGGGCGTTTCCAGAGCGAAATCACGCCGATCCTGATCCCTCAGCGCAAGGGCGAACCGCTGGCCTTCGACACCGACGAACAGCCGCGTGTCGACAGTACGGCGCAAGCCTTGGCCAAGCTCAAACCGGCCTTCCAGAAAGACGGCAGCGTGACCGCTGGCAACGCTTCGACCCTCAACGACGGTGCGGCCGTGCTGTTGCTGGCCAGCGCCGCCAAAGCCCAAGCGCTGGGCTTACCAGTACTGGCCAAAATCAAGGCCTATGCCAGCGCCGGTGTGGACCCGTCGATCATGGGTATCGGCCCGGTCCCGGCCACACGCCTGACCCTGCAAAAGGCCGGCTGGAGCGTCGAAGACCTGGATCTGATCGAAGCCAACGAAGCCTTCGCCGCCCAGGCCCTGGCGGTTGGTAAAGAGATGGGCTGGGACACCAGCAAAGTCAACGTCAACGGCGGCGCGATCGCCCTTGGCCATCCGATCGGCGCGTCGGGCGCACGGATCCTGGTGTCGCTGGTGCACGAACTGATCCGTCGCGATGGCAAGAAAGGACTGGCCACCTTGTGCATCGGTGGCGGACAAGGCGTCGGCCTGGCTATCGAACGCTAACCGACGGCATACGAATAGCCAATGCGCGGACTTGGGCTCCTTGCTCCGCGCATCAGGCTGGCCTCGGACAACGTTGCCCGCCTCCCTTGCCGTCGCTACGCCGCAATCCGGTATAGCGCGGCTTTTTTCTGCCCGGCACATCGGTATGAATTTTATGGACAACAACGCGCATACATTCAAAACGTTCTGGTCAGGACAGGTTCCGTTCATCGCCTCTTTTGCAGTGCAACAATTGCGCCTATGGGTGAGCACCAATCCGTGGTTTTCCGGGCATGACCACGACACCTGGTTCGACCTGCCTCGCGAGACCCTGGACAGCCTTCAAGCGGACTACCAGGTTGAATGGGCTCAACTCGGCCAGAAACTGCTGACCGGCCAGCCCTTCAGCTTTGATGATCGACGCTTCACCAGCGGCAACTGGAGCGCCCCCCTGTTCGGCTCCCTCGCTGCGTTTTACCTGCTCAACTCCAGCTTCCTGCTGAAACTGCTCGACAAGCTGCGAATCGACGAAAAGAAAGCACGCCAACGCCTGCGCTATCTGGTGGAGCAAGCCATTGCCGCCAGTGCACCGAGCAATTTCCTGGCCAGCAACCCTGATGCGTTGCAGCGTGCGGTCGAGACCCAAGGTGCCAGCCTGATCACAGGGATGCAGCATCTGGCCAGCGACATGAACGAAGGCAAAATGCGCCAGTGCGATAGCGGCGCCTTCAAGGTGGGAGTCGACCTGGCCAATACCCCCGGCGAAGTCGTCTTCGAGAATCGCATCTTCCAACTCATCCAGTACTACCCGCAAAGCGAAACCCAGTACCAGCAGCCGGTGCTCGTCGTACCTCCATCGATCAACAAGTACTACATACTTGATCTGCGCCCCGACAACTCGATGGTCCGCCACCTGCTGGAAAAGGGACATCCCGTATTCCTGGTCTCCTGGCGCAACTTTGACCAGGAACACGCCGGTACCACCTGGGACGACCTGATCGAGCACGGCGTGATAAACGCCGTGAAAGTGACCCGCGAGATCAGTGGCCAACAGCGCCTCAATTGCGTGGGTTTCTGCATAGGCGGCACCCTGTTGAGCACGGCGCTGGCCGTATTGGCTGCACGTGGCGACCGCGAGATCGCCAGCCTGAGCCTGTTCGCCACGTTCCTCGATTACCTGGATACCGGTCCCATCGACATCTTCGTCGATGAAGAACTGGTGGCCTACCGCGAGCGCACCATTGGCGGTGTCGACGGCCCTATCGGATTGTTCCGTGGCGAAGACATGGGCAATACCTTTTCCCTGCTGCGCCCCAACGAACTGTGGTGGAACTACAACGTCGACAAATACCTCAAGGGGCAAAAGCCGATTCCACTGGACCTGCTGTTCTGGAACAACGACAGCACCAACCTTCCAGGGCCGATGTACTGCTGGTACCTGCGCCACACCTACCTGCAGAACGACTTGAAGTCAGGCGAGCTGGAGTGCTGCGGGACCAAGCTGGATTTTCGTGCAATCGACGCGCCCGCCTACATCCTCGCCACCCATGACGATCACATCGTGCCGTGGAAGAGCGCCTACGCCAGCACCCACCTGCTTTCCGGGCCCAAGCGTTTCGTACTGGGTGCTTCCGGGCACATCGCCGGCGTCGTTAATCCGCCGGCCAAGCAGAAGCGTCATTACTGGACCAACAATCGGGTGACTAAAAACCCCGAGACCTGGTTCAAGAATGCCGAGCAGCAACAAGGTAGCTGGTGGAATGACTGGTTCAACTGGCTGGCGGGGCACTCAGGCGAGCGTCAACCCGCGGTTGCGCACATCGGCAATGACCAATACCCGCCTCTGGAGCCGGCGCCAGGCAGCTTTGTAAAGCAATGAAATACTGCTGTGGAGCGCTGCGCAACACTGCCTGCAACACAGCAGCTTGATCGCACAGACGAAGATCAAATCACGCAAACGCAATAGATAGCCGCCGGTAAGCCCAACCGGCGGCACTTCATTTGTTTGGGTACAAGGAGAGAGGCTCCATGAGCACCCCGTTCCGCATCAACGAAGCACTCTTGATTGCAGGTCGAGCATTCGAACCCTTTCAATGCGTCGCCTGGGCTCCGCAAGACGGTAATGGCGACCTGAGCCTGACCGTCATCGACCGGGCCGCCACTCGAATTTGTCGCAAACAGATTCCAAGCAGCACCTATTCCGACCCGGCGCAGCTGGAAAGCCTGCTGCAAGAAGTGCGCGCCGAGTTGAGCCAGGGGGGTTACACGCTGCAGTCCTGGGCGATGCCAGGGTAAGCATTGTCGCGGGCTGGGATTTTTTTCAGAAACGCAGAAACGAAAAAGCCCTGAATAATCAGGGCTTTTTCGTATAAATGTGGCGGTGAAGGAGAGATTCGAACTCTCGATACAGTTTCCTGTATACACACTTTCCAGGCGTGCTCCTTAAGCCACTCGGACACTTCACCGTATCTCTTCAAACAAGTTCTGTCTGTCGAGGCGCGCTAATGTAGTCGAAAGCTTTTCTGATGGCAAACATTTTTTTCAGAATTTTCATGCGCTTAACTCGCATAGCGGTTTCTGGTTGCCCTGGGTAATGGCAAACCGGCCAATCTCCGGCTTGGCATCCCTCTCTATATAGCTGGCGATGCGCGGCTGGCGTGCCGGGTGACGCTTGCCGACGGCGTTAAGCGTGACTGGCGAGTCAGTCACGGCGCTTTACCTGGCGGGTGTCGGTGAGTAACGTCTGCCCTACTTTACTGAAAGGATTAGCGTCATGAGTGAGTTGATTTCCTACCACCTCGAAGACGGTATCGCGACCCTGACCTTGAGCAACGGCAAGGTCAATGCCATCTCTCCGGACGTGATTGCGGCGTTCAACGCTGCGCTGGATCAGGCGGTGACTGATCGCGCGGTGGTGATCATTACCGGTCAGCCAGGGATTCTGTCGGGCGGGTACGATCTGAAAGTGATGACGTCCGGCCCTAAAGAAGCCATGGCGCTGGTGACTGCCGGCTCGACGCTCGCCCGTCGCCTGTTGTCGCACCCTTTCCCGGTGATTGTGGCTTGCCCTGGGCATGCCGTGGCCAAGGGCGCGTTTCTGCTGCTGTCCGCCGACTATCGCATCGGTGTCGACGGTCCGTTCAGCATTGGCCTGAATGAAGTACAGATCGGCATGACCATGCACCACGCCGGTATCGAGCTGGCCCGTGATCGCCTGCGCAAATCGGCGTTCCACCGTTCGGTGATCAACGCTGAGATGTTCAATCCGCAGTCTGCGGTGGATGCCGGTTTCCTTGACGTGGTGGTGTCGGCCGAGGAGCTGCAAGGTGCAGCACTGACAGCGGCTCGTCAGTTGAAGAAGATCAACATGACCGCCCACAAGAACACCAAGCTAAAAGTACGCAAGGCACTGCTGGAAACCCTGGACAACGCAATCATGCTGGATCAGGAGCATATGGGTTAAGCCCCAACCTGCAGCAACGAAAAGCCCGACGGTCGTGTCGGGCTTTTCGTACGCGCCACGTTGAAAAGCCTGCAACCGCTCTAGAGCGCGTCTGACCCATCAGTCGGAAACATGCGCTCAAACATCGCCTATCTCCCGCCTCTATAGTGGCAATTGCCGAAAACAGTGCACATCCGTACACTGCGCCACCTTTTGTCCCGGTGGGGCCTGCAAATGCTGTTCGCTTTACGTATGTCTTTGATGGGCCTGCACTTTATTGTGGCGGGCGTGCTGGGCGTCGTGCTTGGCCTGTGTCGCCCGTTCAATCCGGACAACAGTCGCCTGTGCGCGCGCCTCTATGCGTGGCCAGCAATGTGCATTCTGCGACTGCGGGTAAAAGCCGACGTCGGGCCGTTGATGGACAAACCCGACAGTTGCGTGATCATTGCCAACCACCAGTCCAACTATGATTTGTTCGTGTTTGGCAATGTGGTGCCCCGCCGTACGGTATGCATCGGCAAAAAGAGCCTGAAATGGGTGCCCTTGTTCGGGCAGTTGTTCTGGCTGGCCGGCAATGTGCTGATCGACCGTGGCAATGCGCAGAAGGCGCGTCAGTCGATGTTGACCACCACCCATACCCTGCAAAACGAAGACACTTCGATCTGGGTTTTCCCGGAAGGCACGCGCAACCTGGGCGAAGAGCTGTTGCCGTTCAAAAAAGGCGCCTTCCAGATGGCCATCGCGGCCGGGGTGCCCATCGTACCGGTGTGTGTCAGCAGTTACGTCAAGCACATGCGATTGAACCGCTGGCGCAGTGGGAAAATTCTGATCCGTTCCTTGCCGGCCATTCCGACCGCGGGATTGAGCCTGGATGACATGCCGATGTTAATGGCCCAGTGCCGCGAGCAGATGCGCGAATGCATCGATTCGATGGATCGGCAGCTGCAAGCCGCTTGAAAATGCAGTACGACCGCAGACAAATCCATCGAATGGGCGGGCGCCTTCGCCGGCAAGCCTGGCTCCTACAAGATTTCACTGACTCTCGATAGCAGACAAGGCTAAGCTGAACGCTGCCTGCCACGGCCATTTGCCATAGAAAGCTGCCAAGAAGAAGTGAATCAACATCATGGGTAGAGTTGTTGCTGCTGCGGTTTACAGCGCTGGTAAAAAAGTCACCAACATCACCCTCGACGAAGGCGCAGCCTGGGCTGCAAAGCCGGGGCACTTTGTCTGGATCGGCCTTGAAGAGCCGAACGCCGAGGAACTGTACAACCTGCAACGCCAGTTCAACCTGCATGAACTGGCCATTGAAGACGCCCTGGAAAAACACAGCCGTCCGAAGCTGGAAACCTTTGGCGATGCGCTGTTCATCGTTACGTATTCGCCCATCATGGAAGAAGGCAAGCTCAAGTTCATTGAGACCCATATTTTTGCCGGCAACGGCTACATCATCACCGCGCGCAACGGCCATTCGGCGTCCTACGCCTATGTGCGTCAGCGTTGTGAGGCGCGTCCATTGTTGCTGGAGCATGGGGAAGATTTCGTACTCTATGCCATTCTCGATTTTGTCATTGAAAACTACCAGCCAATGGGCGAAGCCATTCATGCTCAAATCGATGAGCTGGAACGCAACGTCATGTGCGGCTCCCTGAACGAGCACGACATTCAAAAACTCCACAGCCTACGCCGCGATGTGTTGCGCTTGCGCCGGTTCGCGGCGCCGATGGTGGAAATTGGCGAGGAACTGCAAAAACTGAGCTTTCCCTTCATCGACAAGAACATGCGCCCGTATTTTCGCGACGTGCAGATTCATGTGACGCGGCAGATGGAGGACCTGACGACCCTGGCGGACATTGCCAGCCAGACCATTGAGGTCGGGGTGTTGCTGGAAGCCTCACGCCAGAGCGTGGTGCAGCGCAAGTTTGCCGCGTGGGCGGCGATCCTGGCGTTCCCGACGGCGGTGGCGGGAATTTACGGGATGAACTTCCAGAACATGCCGGAGTTGACCTGGCATTACGGGTATTTCGGGGTTCTGGGGTTCATTACGGTGGGGTGTGTGGGGTTGTGGATGAGCTTCAAGAGGTCGGGGTGGCTTTAGGAGCGAGCTCGCGCTCTTTTGTAGGAGCTGCCGAGTGCAACGAGGCTGCGATCTTTTGATTTTTATAATGCAAGATCAAAAGATCGCAGCCTTCGGCAGCTCCTACAAGAGATCGGTGTTAAACGGTTTCTGGCTTGTGCGCCACAAACCGCATCATCCACTCGGCGACCGTGGTGCCGTGGTGTTCACTTTCCAGGCTCGCGATTCCTTTGGAATACACCTGCTCCCCCAGCGCCTGCTGGCGAATTTCCAGCAAGGCCCGGGAATAGTCGTGGATGAATTCCGGATGTCCCTGGAAGCACAGCACCTGGTCGTTGATGTGGTAGGCGGCAAACGGGCAGAAATCGCTGGAGGCGATCACCGTAGCGTTTTCCGGTAGCGAGGTGACCTGATCCTGGTGGCTGATCAACAGGGTCAGCTCTTCCCTCACCGGGTTCATCCAAGGCGCCTTGGCAGCGAGTTTGTATTTATGCGTGCCAACGCCCCAGCCTTGCGTTGCACGTTCGCTTTTGCCGCCCAGCAACAGCGCCAGCAACTGATGGCCGAAGCACACGCCCAACAGTTTGTCGCCACGCTCATAGCGGGTCAGCAGGTACTCCTTGAGGGTCTGGATCCACGGATCGGTGCCAAAGGAGTCAGCTTTGCTGCCGGTGACCAGGTAGGCATCGAAGGTCTGGTCATCGCTGGGATATTCACCCTGTACCACGTTATAGATCGTGAATTCAGCGGCGATGGGTTGCTGCGAAAACAGGTGTTTGAACATCTGCCCGTAGCCCTGATATTGGTCGACCAATTCCGGACGCAGGTTGTCGGTTTCCAGAATGCAGATGCGTAACGACATAAAAAATACCTGACACGTGATGGGAATAATGCACACCCCAGAGCCTGCCTTGAAACACCGTGACAAGGCAAGCCCCGCAGTGTGTCACCGATCCCTAAAACGCCTCGCCCTTGGCGGCTTTTTCCAGCAGCAGGGCCGGCGGTGCAAAGCGCTCGCCGTATTGCCCGGCCAGGTACTGGGCGCGGGCGACGAAGTCCTTGACCCCGTACTGATTGATGAACTGCAGTGCACCGCCGGTCCAGGCAGCGAAGCCGATGCCGAAGATCGAGCCGATGTTGGCATCCGCCGTCGACGTCAGCACACCCTCCTCCACACAGCGCACGGTTTCGATGGCTTGTACAAACAGCAGGCGATCGCGCACATCCTTGGGCGAAATCTGCCCGTCAGCCTTTTCAAAGCGGGTTTTCAGTTCTGGCCATAATTGTTTTTGCCCGCCCGCCGGGTATTCATAGAACCCACCCCCGGCGGCCTTGCCTGCACGCTTGTACTCGCTGAGCAGCAAGTCGATCACGCCGTACGCCGGGTGCTCGACCAGCGCCTTGCCCTCTGCCTGCAAGTCCTTGGCGGATTGCTGGCGGATATGGCTCATGAGGCTGAGGGAAACTTCGTCGGAGATCGCCAGAGGTCCGACTGGCATGCCAGCCTTGCGCGCCTCGGTCTCGATCATCGCCGCGCAGACGCCTTCACCCAGCATGGCAATGCCTTCATTGGTGAACGTGCCGAACACCCGAGAGGTGAAGAAACCCCGACTGTCGTTGACGACGATAGGGGTTTTGCGGATTTGCAGGACGAAATCGAACCCGCGGGCCAGGGTTTCGTCGCTGGTGCGGGCGCCCTTGATGATTTCCACCAATGGCATTTTTTCCACGGGGCTGAAGAAATGCAGACCAATGAACTTGCTCGGGTCCGCCACCGCGGTGGCGAGGCCACTGATCGGCAGGGTCGAGGTGTTGGAGGCGATCAGTGCATCGGCGCCCACCACTTTTTGCGCGGCCGAGGAGACTTTGGCCTTCAGCTCACGGTCCTCGAATACCGCTTCGATGATCAAGTCGCAACCCGCCAGATCGGCATCGTTGTCAGTGGTATGGATGCGCGCCAGCACGGCTTGACGGTGCTCGACGCTGATCTGCCGGCGCGCCACTTTCTTGTCCAGCAACGCAGCTGAATGCGCCTTGCCCCTATCGGCCGCTGCCAGGTTGACGTCCTTGAGCACCACGTCGACACCGGCCGACGCGCTGACAAAAGCGATACCCGCCCCCATCATCCCGGCGCCGAGCACGCCGACTTTTTTCGTCACATAAGGCACGAAACCTTCAGGACGCGAACCACCGGCATTGATCTGGTTGAGCTGGAACCAGAAGGTGCCAATCAGGTTTTTCGCGACCTGGCCGGTGACCAGCTCTGTGAAGTAGCGGGTTTCAATCAGCTGCGCCGTGTCGAAATCCACCTGGGCACCCTCCACCGCCGCACACAGGATTTTCTCCGGCGCGGGCAACGTACCCTGGGTTTTACTGCGCAGGATAGACGGTGCAATCGCCAGCATCTGGGCGACTTTCGGGTTCGACGGCGTGCCACCTGGAATCTGAAAGCCCTTCACGTCCCAGCGCTGGACCGCCGTCGGATTGGCCTTGATCCAAGTGCGTGCCTTGTTCAGCAGCGCCTCGCGATCGCTCGCCAGGTCATCGATCAAACCCGCTTGCAAGGCCTTCTGCGGGGCTAATTTCTTGCCTTCGAGCAGGTACGGCAGGGCTTTTTCAATGCCCAGCATTCGCACCATGCGTACCACGCCGCCACCCCCCGGCAGCAAACCGAGGGTCACTTCCGGCAGGCCGAGTTGCAGGGAAGGATCGTCCAGCGCTATGCGGTGATGGCAAGCCAGGCAGATTTCCCAGCCTCCACCCAACGCCGCGCCATTGATTGCGGCGACCACGGGTTTACCAAGGGTTTCCAGGGTGCGCAGTTGGCTCTTGAGGCTCAGCACCCTGTTGTAAAAAGCCGTGGCCTGGGGCCTGTCGACCTTGATCAGCTCATTGAGATCGCCGCCGGCAAAGAAGGTTTTCTTGGCCGAGGTGATGATCACACCCGCGATGCTGTTTTTTTCGGCCTGCAGGCGGGCGACACAGTCGGCCATGGCTTCGCGGTAAAGCGCATTCATGGTGTTGGCGCTCTGGCCCGGCAGGTCGATGGTCAGGACGACGATCCGGTCCTGGCCTTTTTCGTAGCGAATGGCTTGGCTCATATACAGGTTCCTTGCAATCGGGGCTCAGAGGCGTTCGATGATGGTGGCAATGCCCATGCCGCCGCCGACACACAAAGTCGCCAGGCCATAGCGCAGGCTCCGGCTTTCCAGTTCATCGAGCAGCGTGCCGAGAATGGCGCAGCCTGTGGCGCCCAACGGGTGGCCCATGGCAATGGAGCCGCCGTTGACATTGACTTTTTCCGGGTCGACGGCCATGTCCCTGATGAACTTCAACACCACCGAGGCAAACGCCTCGTTGACCTCGAACAGATCAATGTCTTCGACCCGCAACCCGGCCTTGGCCAACGCCTTGCGGGTGGCCGGCGCAGGACCTGTGAGCATCAGGGTCGGATCGGTGCTGGTGACTGCGGTGGCGACGATCCGCGCCCGTGGCTGCAAGCCCAGGACCTGGCCCATGGCTTCGGAGCCGATCAACATCAACGCTGCGCCGTCGACGATCCCGGAACTGTTGCCGGGGGTGTGTACATGATCGATCCGCTCCACCTGGCTGAAAACCCGCAGCGCAGTGGCGTCGAACCCCATTTGCCCGATCATTTCGAAACTCGGCTTGAGTTTGCCAAGGCCTTCCAGGGTCGATTCGGCGCGGATGAACTCGTCATGATCGAGCAGGATGATGCCGTTCTGGTCCTGCACCGGCACCAATGAGTTTTTGAACGCCCCGTCAGCCCTCGCCCTTGCGGCTTTTTGTTGCGAGTGCAAGGCGTAGGCATCGACGTCCTGCCGGCTGAAACCTTCAAGCGTGGCGATCAGGTCGGCGCTCACGCCCTGTGGAATGAAATGGCCGTGCAGGTTGGTTTGCGGGTCCAGCGCCCACGCCCCGCCGTCGCTGCCCATGGGGATGCGTGACATCGACTCGACGCCGCCGACCACCACCAGGTCTTCGAAACCGGAACGGACTTTCATCGCCCCCAGGTTCACTGCCTCCAGCCCGGAGGCGCAGAAACGGTTGATCTGCACGCCCGCCACGCTGACGTCCCATTCCGCCACCTGGACCGCGGTCTTGGCGATGTCAGAGCCCTGGTCGCCGATGGGCGTCACGCATCCGAGTACCACGTCGTCGACCTGGCTGGTATCAAGGTCGGTTCGCTGTTGCAGCGCCGTGAGCAAGCCGGCCACCAGGCTCACCGGCTTGACACTGTGCAAGGCGCCACTGGGCTTGCCTTTGCCACGGGGCGTACGTAACGCGTCGAAAATCAAAGCTTGGGTCATGGCGTCCTCGAACCTGATGGGGCTGCAATCTTCTGATCTTCCAGAGAGCCTCCACCTTATTCCGAGCTGCCGGCCATTCAATGACCGCAACGTTCATCAACGTTGACCCACACGCTCAGACGGACGGTCATCCCGCCCCCGGTGAAGGGGTTCAGCACACGCAGGTGTCTAGCAAAAGGCCGCTCAAGAAGCTGGCAATTGGCCTCATGCCTTTTTAATAGCATTCCGTGACAACACCATACTAAATGGATCTAAACCAAGTGTGACGCGGGCTCTAAGGTGAAGGTGTACGAAGTTGTCGTCGGGTTTTGCCGAGACGCTCGTGCTACAGGAAGTGCAACGTTTGCCGTCATGGAGATGGGCAGGCAGGCATCAGGAAATAACAAAAAAAAGGCGGTCAGCCATGTTCAAACAATCGAAAGTTCGTCAAGCCGGGCTCATTCTTTTCGCCACCACTCTATTGTTGATTTTGCCAAACCTGACCAAGGTGATCGGTTAGTCGATCTTGAAAAGACGGCGGCAGGTCTTTAATCGCCATGTAAAAATGTGTCTGGCTCGCTTCCCGTGCCAGTATGGCTGTGCCAACCTCTGCGGCACTTGCACGACATGGATGGCGATCATTTGAAAACGCTTATTGTGTTCGGGGCCCTGCTACTCAGCACGCCTCTTCATGCCGCACAGCTGAACCTTGAGCTGGGCGCGAACAGTCGCACGTGGCAATCCGAGGAGTTGCTCAAGCATCCTCAGATCCAGACCATCAGTATCAGCAATGATGTGTCCTACAAGCGTGACATGACTTATCGCGCCGTGCCGCTCGCTGCGCTATTGACCGACATCAAGCCTGACGATCACCTGCAAGCCGTGGCGCTGGACGGCTTTGCGGCCGAGTTGTCGGCGGCGCCGCTGCTCAATACCCAAGGCGCGCGTGCCTGGCTGGCGATCGAAGATCCGGCCCAGCCGTGGCCGCCGCTGGCAGAAGGCAAACACAGCGCCGGGCCGTTTTACCTGGTCTGGACCGATCCGCGTGCAGGCAACATCAGCCCGGAACAATGGCCGTTCGAAGTCGCCAGCATCAAGCGCATGGCACCGGTGGCCGCGCGTTTCCCTGCCCTGCTGCCTGATCCTGCGTTGAAGGCCGACGATCCGGTGAACAAGGGCTTTGCGCTGTTTCAGAAAAACTGCCTGGCGTGCCATCGACTCAACGGTGCCGGTGATTCGCAGTTCGGCCCGGACCTGAATATCCCGTACAACCCGACCGAGTACTTCGGCGCGGATTTCCTCCAGCGCTATATCCGCGACCCGCAGAGTTTGCGCCAGTGGCCGCAGGCGAAAATGCCGGGGTTCTCGGCCGAGGTGTTGCCGGATGGGGATCTGCAGATGTTGGTGGGGTATTTGCAGCACATGGCCGGGCGCAAGGTCAGGCCCTGACCACATCCCCCTGTAGGAGCGAGCCTGCTCGCGATGGTCGTCAACGATAACGCTGGAAACCTGACACCCCGCGGTGATCTCGCGTTCTTCGCGAGCATGCTCGCTCCTACAGGATGAGCGGTTGCTGATTACTGCTGTTGTACGGAAATCACCGGCACAGGCGTCGGCGATACGAACACTTTTGCATGCATCTGCTCACACCCACCACCGCGGCGCATGCCACGTACCGGGCAGGCGTCCAGGTAATCGAGCCCTACCGCGAGCTTCAAATGGCGTTCAGGACGGGCCAGTTCATTGGTCACATCGAAGCTGTACCAGGCGTCATCGAGCCAGGCTTCGGCCCAGGCATGGCTGGCCAGGTGTTCGCTGTTTTCGCTGTACAGGTAACCCGACACATAACGCGCCGGCACGCCCAGGCTGCGGGCGCAGGCGAGGAACGCGTGGGTATGGTCCTGGCACACACCCGAACGCCCGGCGAAAGCCTGGGCGGCGCTGGTGTCCACTTCGGTGGCGCCCGGCGTGTAGGTCATGTGCTGGTTCAAGCCATGCATCAAGTCGATCAGCGCCGTTCGGTCGCGGCGCTGCTTGCACGCCTTGTCGGCGAACGCGCGTAGCGCCTGGTCGGCCTCGGTCAGCCGGGTGAAACGCAAGAACGGCAATGCCGACTGGCTCTCGTGCTCGGCTTCGCGCAACTCGTCGATGTCGACCTGGCCACGGGCACCGATGATGATGGCCGCGTGGGGTTCGTCCATGGTCAGTACGTGCAGGATGTTGCCGAACGGATCCAGTTGCGCGCGCACCGGCCGCGGCAGATCGAGCTGCCAACTGAGCACGTGTTGGCGCTCGCTGTCGTGAGGCGTCAGCCGCAGGTACTGGATGCTCGCCCGCACCTGATCCTCGTAGTGATAGGTGGTCTCGTGGCTTATGGAAAGTCTCATGCAGCCTCCAGGTAGGAACTGTGAATGGCATTACCCAACTGGCGCACCAGCGGGATGAACTCGGTCAGCCAGGCATGCAGGCCTTCGTCGAGGATTTCGTTGATGCCGGTATAGCGCAATCGTGCGTCCATCTCCGCAGCCAAGCGCTGTGCCGGGCGGCCATTGGCCCCTGGCAGTTGCGCCAGGATCAGATCGATTTCTTCGGTGCAGGCGCGCAAAGAGCGTGGAACATCGGCCCGCAGCAGCAGCAACTCGGCCACATGCCGGGCGCCGGGGGCGTCACGGTAGATCTCGGTGTACGCCTCGAAAGACGACAGGGCCCGCAACAACGCACTCCATTGGTAATAGGCGTGGGCCGTGCCGTCGCTGACCGCTTCGGCCTGATCACCGGCCATTTCGTAGCGCGCATCGAGCAGGCGCAGTGTGTTGTCGGCCCTTTCGATGAATGTCCCCAGGCGAATGAAACGGAACGCGTCGTTGCGCATGATGGTGCCGTAGGACGCACCACGGAACAGATGGGAACGTTCCTTGATCCACTCGCAGAAACGGCTCATGCCGTAGCGGCCCAGGCCCTGTTCGGCGATGCCGCGAATCTCCAGCCAAGTGGCGTTGATGTTTTCCCACATGTCGGCGGTGATGCGGCCACGTACCGCGTGGGCACTGGCCCGTGCGGCCCCGAGGCAACTGTAGATGCTGGCCGGGTTGGCCGCGTCCAGGGCAAAGAAATGCAACAACCTTTCGGCATGCAGCTCGCCGTGGCGTTCGAGATAATCATCCAGCGTGCCGGTAATCAGCAACGGCATGGCCAACTCGTGCAGGCCGTTCCCACGGCCATCCTGGGGCATCAGCGACAGCGAATAACTGATGTCGAGCATCCGCGCGAGGTTTTCCGCCCGCTCCAGGTAACGCGACATCCAATACAAATCCGAGGCAGTTCTACTTAACATGTCAGGCTTCCTTCAATCCTCAACCACCCAGGTGTCCTTGGTTCCGCCGCCCTGGGAGGAATTCACCACCAGGGAGCCTTCGCGCAGGGCGACACGGGTCAAGCCGCCGGGCACGACCCGGGTTTCGCGGCCAGACAGTACAAACGGACGCAGGTCGATATGGCGTGGCGCGATGCCGCTTTCGACAAAGGTCGGACAGGTCGACAGCGACAGTGTCGGCTGTGCGATGTAGGCATGGGGCTTGGCGATGATGCGCGCGCGGAAGGCTTCGATTTCCGCTGCGCTCGCCGCGGGCCCCACCAGCATTCCGTAGCCGCCGGAGCCCTGGGTTTCCTTGACCACGAGCTCCGGAAGGTTGGCCAGGACGTGGGACAGCTCAGAAGGATTGCGACACTGCCACGTGGGTACGTTTTTCAGGATCGGTTCTTCGTCCAGGTAGAAACGGATCATGTCGGTGACGAATGGATACACCGATTTGTCGTCTGCCACCCCGGTTCCGATGGCGTTCGCCAACACGACATTGCCCGAACGATAGGACGACAGCAGGCCGGGCACGCCCAGCATCGAGTCGGGATTGAACGCCAGCGGGTCAAGGAACGCATCGTCGAGACGGCGGTAAATCACATCGACGGCTTTCGGCCCGTCGGTGGTGCGCATGAACACCTTGTCGTCACGCACGAACAGGTCCGCACCCTCCACCAGCTCCACGCCCATTTCTCGCGCCAGGAATGCATGCTCGAAGAAGGCGCTGTTGAAGCGCCCCGGCGTCAGCACCACGACACTCGGATTTTCGATCGGGCTTGAGCTTTTCAGGGTGTCGAGCAACAGGTTCGGGTAATGGTCGATGGGGGCAATGCGCTGGGCCGCAAACAACTCGGGGAACAGGCGCATCATCATCTTGCGGTCTTCGAGCATGTAGCTGACGCCGCTCGGTGTACGAAGATTGTCTTCGAGCACGTAGTACGTGCCGTCGCCGTCGCGCACCAGGTCGACGCCGGAAATGTGCGAATAGATATCCCGATGCAGGTCCAGGCCTTGCATCGCCAACTGGTACTGCTCGTTGGCCAGCACCTGCTCGGCCGGAATGATCCCGGCCTTGATGATGCGCTGCTCGTGGTAAAGGTCGGCGAGAAACATGTTCAACGCCTTGACCCGCTGGATACAGCCGCGCTCGACCACGCGCCATTCACTGGCGGGGATACTGCGCGGGATGGTGTCGAAGGGAATCAGGCGCTCTGTGCCCTGCTCATCACCGTAGAGCGTGAAGGTAATCCCGGCGCGATGAAACAGCAGATCGGCCTCGCGTCGCCGTTGTGCCAGAAGCTCGTCAGGCGTCTCGGCCAGCCAACGGGCAAACTCCCGATAATGCGGGCGGACCTGGCCGCCAGCGTCGTACATCTCATCAAAATAGGTGCGGATCATGCCGTACTCCTTGTCACCCGGACATACAGGCCTTCGCAAGGCCCGTGCCATCGGCAGAAACGCTTTGATTTCAATCGGTTGGATAATCACCACGCGAGCGCCGCACCAATCCTGTGCGGCAAATGCCCCCACCTGACGGCCCCCGCTTCATTGCAAGGCGTTGTCGTCGCCCATCACCAGCATAGACCGTAGGCGCCGGCTTGCCGGCGAACGGGTCGGCCTTGTTCGATTGCCATCGACAAAAACGAAAACGGCCAACCCGAAGGTTAGCCGTCATTGCTGGTTGTAACTGTTCATAGGTTTATGCGAGTCGCCCTCGTACCTCCTGTTTCACACCCCAGCCTTCGATGATGCCGCCCAGAGGCTCGACCACTGCCTCGAAACCCTGTTCGAAATCGCCAATGTCGTCGTAGGTCGCATACATGACCTTGCACAACTCCAAAGCCCAGGCGCCATCGTCGCGCACACTGATTTGCGCATCCAGGGATTCACCACGGTGAAAATGACCTGCCGCCCTGCGTGCCCGCTCCTCGTCCGGGAAAATGGCGTAGAACTCGATGGGATGGAACCGGGAAAAATCAAAACCGCCTTCTTTCATGCGGCGCAACACACTGCTGCTGATGTCTTCTTGATAGGCTGTGCTCATGAAACGTCCTCCTCAAACTGATGGATAGACTTTCCGTACTCCCTTGTGCGAACCCAAGGGTGCGCGCGACGGGAAACAAGCATGGAGCTGACAAGACCAGACCTTAGCGATCCATTCGCTGATCTCGCTTGCAGAGTAGCCCCAAGATAGAGCCGCTGCCAAGGCCTGGTTCTGCTGTAGTCGATAACGAGAAGAGGTTCAGACGGGGGTGATGCTGCGAATTTCAATACTGTTCTGGGCCTTCAGGCTTTTGACGCCTGCATCCGGGGTGCGGCCCTCATAGTCGTTCAGATCCAGTTCGGCGGCCACGGGAAGCAATCGCGCCTTGATGAGTTTGGCGGCCTCTTCGTGACTCGGGCACTCCTCGCACTCGAATTCTTCATCGATTACTTCACCATGATCATCCACGAAAGTGACTTTCCACCTTTGCATCGGTGCCTCCTCGATAAAACCCATGGATGGGCTTACACCTATCTCGACCTCGGGCGCCGGGCAATGTTCCGGCGAGTGTTTCGCTTCAGATGCGCACATTTCCTCGTGGGCCCGCAATGGCCCAGATGATCAGGCCCAGGACCGGCAGCAACAGGATCAACAGCACCCAGAAGATTTTCATTCCGGTCTCGGCGCCACTTTTCAGCACGTTGATGATTGCCCAGATATCCAGGGCAAGAATGATCAAGCCAACCAGGCTATTGAACGTGGAACCCATGATGACGCTCCTGAAGAGTGATATGCCCTCTTAGGATAGCCCGCCGTGAACAGGGTTCCCTTTTTTTGACAGCTTTAGCGGTTCAGACGTGGATCGCCACTTTCAAGGCTTCCAGCGATGGCGCAGCGGCGATGCCGACTTGCGCGCACAGTTCGAGCACCCGAGGCACGGCATTGCCATAGACCAGCACCACTTGCAGTTCATCGTCCAGCAGTTGGCTGAAGTTCATCAGCGTGTAGCCACCGTTTTCCTTGTTCAGGCTGCTCATCTGCACCTGGATGCGATTCAGTGCGGTCAGGGCTTCGGTCCTGGCCAACTGCTTGGGCTTGAGATTGAACTCAACCCCCGGGCCGAACGAGGCGACGATCTGGGCAAACAGGTCCACATAGGTGTCGGCCTGAAACAGCACGGTATCGGGCAAGCTGCCAACCACGACCCACTCACCCAGCGGGATCGGGAAGCTGTCGTCGTAGTTGATGTCCGGGTTGGCGCTCAGGAAAGCCGCTGGATCAGCGTAAGCCTGGGCCGCTTCATCAGCGACTTTCTCGATTTCGTCATCGGCCATGCACCCGGAGCTGATGTTGCTGATGAGTTCGATGAGGGCGGCTTTCATGGGGGCGGATCCTGTAGCTGGTAAATTTTCAGGGCGCGCAGGATAGCGCATTACGCCCTGCGATGGCGTCTTGCAAGCAAGCCTCGCAATCTTGACCTGCATCAAGCGTTCAGCCCAACAATAGCGGCACAATAATGGCACCTTGCCAAAACTGTTTCCGCTATCAGAGAAGACCTCCATGGGTGCCTGGCTTAGCAACATCTCGCTGAAGTACAAATTCTGGGCGGTGAACGCCGTCGCTTTCGTCACCACGCTACTGCTGGTGTTTTATGCCGTGCAACTCGAACAACAAGCCCGCAGCCATGCCGCCCAGGAATCGGCCCTGGCCCAGGCGCGATTGCTCGAAGCCTGGCCTGCCGGGCAGCCGTTGCCCAGGGCCGGGAACCTGCTGACCTTCGATCACGGCCAGGCACCGCGGCTGGATGGACAGCCGCTGCAGGCACTGGCCGATGCCACCGGCTGGGTCGAGTTCGACGCGCTGCCATATTTCGGTGACAACCCGCCGATCGGCGCCGAAGTCTTCACCCGCACGGACGGCCAGCGGGTCGCCTTGATTGCCCATGGTCCAAGCCTGGGCCAGGTGTTCAGCGAGCGTGTTGTCAATTATGCGCTGGCGGTGTTTATCCTGATGCTGGCAATGCTCGGTGCCTCACAGTTGTTGATTCGCTTTTTGCTCAGTCAACTCAATACCCTGAAAGACGTAATGCTCCACGTTGAAAAAACTGGCGACTTGTCGGCCCGTGTCCCGCTGACTTGCAGCGACGAAGTCGGGCAGATGGCCAACGCTTTCAACGCCATGCAGGCCGGTTACCAAGGCGTGGTCAGCACCGTCGCCAGCACCGTCCGACAACTGGACGAAGGTGCCGCACGCCTGGCATCGAACATGAATGAAGTGCGTCATGGCATGCTTGGCCAGCAGAGCGAAACCGATCAGGCGGCAACGGCCATCAATGAAATGACCGCCACCGTCTATCACATCGCCCAGCACGCCGGTGCCACCCGAGACCTTTCGCAATCTGCCGACACCTTGGCCGGCAGCGGGCAGGAAGTGGTCATGCGGGTGCAGCGATCGATTGCCGGACTGTCTACCGGGGTGCAGCAGACCGCCGAGATGATCCAGCGCCTCGCCGAGGACAGCCAGAAGATCAACGGTGTGGTCAACGTGATTCACAGCATTGCCGAGCAGACCAATCTGCTGGCGCTGAACGCGGCAATCGAAGCGGCCCGGGCCGGCGAAATGGGCCGGGGGTTTGCGGTGGTCGCCGATGAAGTGCGCAACCTGGCCAAGCGCGTCCAAACCTCCACCGATGAAATCACCGTGATGGTGTCCGCCTTGCAATCAGGTACTCGCGATGCGGTGGACTTCATGCAGGAGAGTTCATTCAAGGCCGATGAATGCGTACAGCAAGCCCAGGAGGCTGGGGCCGCGTTGGCGCAGATTACCGGGGCAGTGGCGCAGATGCGCGAAAGCAACACCCAGATCGCCGTGGCGGCCGAGCAACAAAGCCAGGTGGCCGAAGAGATGAACCGGGCGGTGGTGAGCATCCGCGATGTGACCGAAAATACGGTGCGCCAGACCGTCAGCTCGGCTACAACCAGTGATGAACTGGCGGTGTTGGCCGGCGAGTTGAGCACGGCGATCGGGCAGCTCAAGCTATAACATCGAGGGTGGACATGACCCCTATCGCTTCGATAGCCAAGCTTGATTCGCCGCCCGCATCTACCGGGCCTATCCTTGATTCATGAGTTCAACAAGGATCGAGGATAAGCATCATGGGTAAACGTCACCCCAACCTTCCCGCCTGGCAATGGCGTGCGTACCCGAACAATCACCAACACCCGACCAACCTGGTGTTGCACCTGATTGCCGTGCCACTGTTCATTGTCGCCTTCCTGCTGATCGCCTGCGGGGTATTCGGCCTGAACCTGGCGAATTTCGCCATCGGCGTCATCGGTGTGATTGCCGCCTTGGGTCTGCAACGTCACGGCCATGCCCTGGAGGCGCAAGCCTCCGAGCCATTCAGTGATCGCAAAGATGCGGTTTCACGCTTGCTGGTCGAGCAGTTCCTGACCTTCCCGCGATACGTCCTCAGCGGCGGCTGGTGGCGCGCCTGGCGCGAGCGCCACCGTCGTCATTGATCAGCCGAACACCGTCACCGTCTGCCGGCTCATGGCAATCAACCGCCCCTCCACATCCCACAGCTTCGCCGCGGCATGGCCGTAGCCGTCGGCGGCATGCTCGGTTTCAACCAGGTATTTGCACCAGTCCAGGGTGCTTAGTGCCAGCAATGGCTGGACGAATTCGATGGTCCAGGTCAGCGTGCTGCCCATCGCCGGCTTCTTCAGAAACGGCATCAGGGCCGGTGGCCAGGCATCCACCAGCGCCAGGATGTGCGCTTCGGTGACCGACTCCTCCTTCACATCACCCCGCAAGCGCACCCAGCCGCCCATTTGACGCGATGTATTGCCGCTGAATGGCAACCCGCCAACACTCCAGCGCATTGCCAGGTGCTGCATGAATTGCGGGAGCACGCCCTCGATGAAAGGCAGTTCCTGACAGTCGTCCCAATGCTTCATCTCTGGCGCCGGCAACGCTTGCACCGCCACTTCCGATGGACGCGAGGCGCCGAAGCTGCCCTGAACCAGCGTGACGACCTGCCCCCTCTGCATCGCGCGGCCCAACACCTGGCTGACCGCCTTGCCCTCGCGCAATACATCAACTTCAAAACTGACCGGCACGTCGGGTTCGACCGGGCCGACAAAGGTGATTGCCAGTGAGCGCACCGGCCGGTCCGCTGGCACCTTGGCGCGCATGGCTTCGTACTGCAAGGCAGCCACCAGGCCGCCGAAACTGGCTCGGCCTTGCGCCCATCCGGGCGGGATCGACAGTTCCAGTGGTTGACGGCGAACAGCGTCGAGCAAATCGCAAAAGCGCATGAAGACCTCAAGGCAGGAAACGGATGAAGGAATCTTAACCAGCTCACTGGGGCTGTACAGTGCCTATTCCGGTCAAATTGACTGACAGATAAGCCGCCTGCGCCTGTGTAGGAGCTGCCGCAGGCTGCGATCTTTTGATTTTAAAAACAAAGATCAAAAGATCGCAGCCTGCGGCAGCTCCTACAGGGGTCGTGGTGGGTTCAGGATTTGAAACAGGCCTTGCTGAGTTTTTCCAGCACCCGGTCGGCACGCTGTTCGGCCTTGGCCATGGTGGCTTGCCAAACGGCGACACAAGGCTGCAAATCCGCTTCCTGCTCGGCCATCGCCAGCCATTGCACACAGTCGTGCCAGTCCCCCAAGGCCCCTTGGGCAGATTTCAGTCGGGGCATGGCGGCCTTGGGCAGGCGATCCAGTTCGGGGTAAGCGTCGATGCCATAACGTACGCGCTTGATCAGCAAGCGCAAACGATGGCGGTCATGGGCCGGATCGTGCAAGGCGGTGTCGAGTTTCTTCCACTGTTTGCCCAGGCGTTTTTCGATGCGCTTGTCCAGCCCCTTGACCAAACCCTGGCGCTGGGCAGCGCGCAGGAATCGCGGAAAGGCATCGAGGATCAACAGCAGCTGCTTAAACTCCGTACTGGTCGCCACCGCAGGATAAGCCTTGGCCATTTGCACCATGCGCCGCTGCGCGGCTTGCACTTGATCGTTTTCGAGCAAGTAGGCAGCCAACACCTCACGATCACGCAATGGCGTGGTCAAGTCGCCAACTTCGGACGCCGCCGCTTCCAGCTGCTCGACTCCGGGCAACCCGCGCAACGGCCGCAGCAGGCTGCGCAACCGGCGCACCGTGGTACGCAACTCGTGCAATGCCTCAGGATCGGTGTGGGCACTCAAGCGTGCCTGACAGGCCAATAGACGAATTTCCAAGCCTAAGACCCGGGCCACCAACCTATCGATCATGGTTTACTCCGTAAACGGCTGTAAGCTGCAAGCTGCAAGCGAACCGACTTGTGACTCGCAGCTTATAACTTATAGCTGCTTTCCAGCCTATCTCCCCGCGCGCGACTCACGAATATAGAAACGCGCCTTTTCGGCCTTCTTCGCGCATCCCTCGAAGCCTTCGAATTGTTGCTGGGTCTTGGCTGCGGTCAACAGCGATAAAGCCTTGGAGTAGCTGACGGTTCCGGCGAAACCTTCGGCCTTTGCCAGGTCCAACTCACGCCAGGCGGCATCGAGCTGGCTGCCGCAGCTGTCGCGATAAGCGGTTTTGCCGGCACAACCGGCCAGCGCCAGGGCAATCAGTGGCACACAGATCCAGGCTTTCATTTCTTACACCTCTAAAATAGGTAAACAGTCATGCAGGTAGGACGGTCTGGCGGACAAAAAGTGCCGTCCGTCGGCAACGTTAACCCAACGGGGAGAGAATACCCATCCGCCGCCATGGAGTGTCGAAAAAACGACCCATTCACGCGGCCGAACGACCTGTCGATTGAAGCGCCCCCCTCGTTGGGTGCATTGTTGAACGATTCAAACGAGGGCGATCAATGAAAAAGCGTGTCGCACTGGTGTTGGGCTCGGGTGGAGCCCGGGGCTATGCCCATATAGGCGTCATCCAGGAAATTGAACGGCGAGGCTACGATATCGCCTGTATCGCCGGTTGCTCCATGGGCGCGGTGGTTGGCGGGATCTACGCCGCTGGCAAACTCGATGATTATCGGGACTGGATCGAGAGCCTGGATTACCTCGACGTACTGCGCCTGGTGGACGTCAGTTTTCGCCTCGGGGCCATCCGCGGGGAAAAGGTCTTCGGGCAAATCCGCAAGATCGTTGGCGAAATCAATATCGAAGACCTGCGCATCCCCTATACCGCAGTGGCCACAGACCTGACCAACCAGCAGGAAATCTGGTTCCAGGAGGGCTGCCTGCACCAGGCCATGCGTGCCTCGGCGGCGATTCCCAGTCTGTTTACCCCGGTGATGCAGGGCAATCGCATGCTGGTCGATGGCGGCATCCTCAACCCCTTGCCGATCGTGCCGGTGGTGTCGAGCCATTGCGATCTGATCATCGCGGTCAACCTCAACTCCACCAACCAGCGTCACTACCAGTTACCGGTGATCCAGCGCCCAGCTGCCTTCAAGACCCGCTTTGACAGCCTGATCAGTTCCCTGGGCTCGAAGTTGCCGTTCCGGCGCAAGCAGGCCGAACAATTGCTGCTGCTGGAGAAGGAAGCGTTGATGGCCGAAGCGGCAGAGATCAACCCCTGGGTCGAGTCGGCCGAACCTGAAGCCCAGCAACCCGCGGCCGCGCCTGAACGGGACGGTGCGCCGAAGTCCGCCACCGGGTCGTTCATCATCGACAACGTGGGGCCGGCGTCCCTGCTGGATTTGATCAACCAGAGTTTCGAGGTCATGCAGACCTCCTTGGCGCAATACAAGATTGCCGGGTATCCGCCGGACATCCTGATCAACGTGCCGAAGCGGGTGTGCCGGTTTTTCGAGTTCTACAAGGCGCCGGAGTTGATCGCGCTGGGACGCGAGATTGCGCGCGATACGCTGGATCGGTATGAGAGTGAGCGAGATTCCTGAAACAACGATCGTTCCCACGCTCTGCGTGGGAATGCATCCTGTGACGCTCCGCGTCACGAACTCAATAGCGGACGCGGAGCGTCCATGACGGCGTTCCCACGCAGAGCGTGGGAACGATCATGAATCGAGTAACCGATACCCCACCCCCGCCTCGGTCACGATGAACCGCGGTTGCATCGGGTCGTCCGCCAGTTTCTGGCGCAGGTGCCCCACCACGATCCGCAAGTAATGCGTGTCTTCAGTATGGGTCGGCCCCCAGATGTCCTTGAGCAGTTGTTGCTGGGTGATGACTCGTCCGGGATGCCGTGCCAGTTGCGCCAGCACTGCGTATTCCTTGCGGGTCAGCGCGACTTCGCTACCATCGAGCGATACCCGCCGATAGGCCAGGTCCACCGTCAGCGGGCCGAAGGCCAGTGCCGCTTGCTGGGCCTCGCCCACCGGCACCTGGCGCAATAGCGCTCGAATTCGCGCCAGGAATTCCTGGATGCCAAAGGGCTTGGTCACGTAGTCATTGGCACCGCCATCCAGCGCCTCGACTTTCTGCCCTTCACCGGCACGCACCGAGAGCACCAGCACCGGCACTGTCGACCACTCGCGAAACTCACGCAGTACCTGCTGGCCGTCCATGTCCGGCAGGCCGAGGTCGAGCACCAGCAAGTCCGGTTTGTTCAACGCCGCTTGCGCCAGGCCTTCGGTGCCGGTACCGGCCTCCAGCACCTTGTAGCCCTGTGAAGCGAGGCTGATGCGCAGGAATTTACGGATTTGCGGTTCGTCATCGATGACCAGGATGGTCGCGGTCTGGTTCATGGATTCACATCAACACAAAGTAGTGGCAAGAGAGTAACGCAAGCACGATCAGGCTTCACTCTCAAAACCCGGCTGCGCCTGCAAAGGCAAGTGCAAGGTGATGCAGGTGCCGCGCCCTTCAATACCGTCGGCCACGCTGATCCGCCCGCCATGGGCACCGACCATGCCCTGACAGATCGCCAACCCCAGCCCCGTGCCCTGCCCACCACGGTCGCCGCGAGCGGCGGTGTAGAACATGTCGAAAATCTTCTCCCGCTCCGCTTCCGGAATCCCCGGCCCTTCGTCGCTTACCGAGAAAAACAGCTCCGTGTCATCGGCCCCCGCGCGCACGTGCAGGCGCCCGTGGGACGGCGAGAAACGCGCAGCGTTTTCCATCACGTTGACCAGGGCCTGCTCGATCAGCGCCGCGTGGACGAATAACAGCGGCAGTTGCGCCGGCACTTCGGTGGTGACCTGCAACGGGGCCAATACCGCGCGAAGGCGATTGAGCGCACTGCCGACAATGTCTGCCGGCGATACCCAGTCCCGTGCCAGCTTCAATGCCCCGTGACCGAGGCGGGTCATGTCCAGCAGGTTTTGAATGTAGCGATCGAGGCGTTCGGCTTCGTCGCGGGTGCCTTCCAGCAACTCACGGCGATCCTCCAGGGGAATGGCCTCACCGAGGGCCAGCAGACTATCGATACTGCCGCGCATGGAGGTCAGCGGGGTACGCAAATCATGAGACACCGAGGCCAGCAAGGCACTGCGCAATTGTTCGGTTTCGCCGTGCAGCCGCGCGGCTTCCAGGTCATCGGCCAGTTGTGCTCGGGCCAGCGCCTGGGCCAACGGCTGGCTCAACGCGGTCAACAAACGCCGACGCTGGCCGCTCAAGGCCTGGTCTTCTTTGGCACACACACCGAGCAGCGCCAGCGGCCCCTCCTCCACTGACAATGGCCACCACCACCAACGACCGAACGGCAAGGTCCCGGTGCCCGCGCCCGCCGGCTGGTCGTGCTGCCACGCCCAATCGGCGGCGGCGCGTTCGGCTTCGGTGAACTCCAGCGGGCCACCGATCTCGACTTTCCAGCCGCTCTGGCCGTCGCGATTGAGCAGGCACAGTTGCAGGTCGCTCCAGCCGCTGAGGTGCTGGGCCGCCGCGTTGACCACGGCCTGACGATCGGTGGCAGCGGTGAGTTTGCGCGACAGATCGAGCAGTTCGCTGGTCTCTTCCTGGGTATCACGCAGGGCCTGCAATTGCCGGCGCTGGCGTGCAGCAAGGTTGCCGGTGAGCGCCGCCATCAGCAGGAAAAACAGCAAGGTCAGCACGTCTTCTTCGCGCTGGATGCTGAAGGAAAAATTCGGCGGAATGAACAAAAAATCGTAGGTCAGGAACGACAACGCCGCACAGGCCAGGGCCGGGCCAAGACTGCTGCGCACCGCTACCAGCAACACCGCGGCGAGAAACACCAGCGAGATGTTCGGCAACGGCAGCACACTGGCCACTGCCCAGGCCAGGGCAGTGGCCAACAGCGTCGCGACCACGGCCAGGGCGTAGTCGAACCATACCGGTGCCTGCATCGAACGCTGCCTTGGTTGATGCTGTTGCTGCTCGGTGTCGAGCACGTTGATTTCCAGCCCACGGGCATTACGCAGCAGTCGCGCCGCCAGGCCGCCTCCGAACAATCGACGACGCAGGCGCGGCCGCGACTGGCCGACCAGCACCAGGCTGGCGCGGCGTTCAGCGGCGTGCTGGATCAGGGTTTTGGCGACCTCGCCGGCCCGCAGCAGCACTACTTCACCGCCCAGGCGTTCGGCCAGTTGCTGGGCACTTTGCAGACGCAGCCGCGACTGCTCGTCACGCACGCGGCCATTATCCACATGCACCAGGCTCCACGGCAGATGCCGACGCTGGGCGACGCGGCTGGCGTGACGCACCAGGCGCTCGGCCTGGGCATCGCCATCGACGCCGACCAACAAGCGACCGCGCACCGTCGGCGCCGCTTGCCCCATCTGGCGATAGCCCTGGGTCAGGTCGTTATCGACCTGGGCCGCCGCGGTTTGCATGGCCAGCTCACGCAGCGCCGTGAGGTTGGTCTGGGAGAAATACGCATCGATGGCGGCCCTCGCCTGCTCGGGCACGTAGACCTTGCCGTCGCGCAAACGCTCGAGCAATTCGCGCGGTGGCAAATCGATCAGCAGCAGTTCGTACGCTTCCTGCAATACCCAGTCGGGCAGGGTTTCGCGCACCTGCACGCCCGTGATACCACGCACTTGGTCATTCAGGCTTTCCAGGTGCTGGACGTTGACCGTGGTGTACACGTCGATGCCAGCGGCGAGCAGTTCCTGGATGTCCTGCCAGCGTTTTTCGTGACGGCTGCCGGGGGCGTTGGTGTGGGCCAGTTCATCCACCAGCACCAGCCTGGGCTTGGCTGCAAGCAGACCGTCGAGGTCCATCTCCTCGAGCTCAACGCCACGGTATAACGAGCGCACCAATGGCATTTGCGGCAATCCGCTGAGCAACGCTTCGGTCTCGAAACGGCCGTGGGTTTCGACCACTCCGGCAATGACTTTCACGCCTTGGCGCAATTGGGTGTGGGCCGCTTGCAACATGGCGTAGGTCTTGCCGACGCCGGGGGCGGCGCCGAGGAATACCTTGAGCCGGCCACGGCCATCACGGGGCAGGTTTGCTAATAGCGCGTCGGCGCGGCCGGAGTCGCTCATGCTTTCAGTTCTCTTTATTCAGGTATTCATGTGGTGCCTGGGAGGCCGTCTTCGCGAGCAGGCTCGCTCCCACATTTGGAATGCATTCTCCTGTGGGAGCGAGCCTGCTCGCGAATGGCGTCACCGCCGACTACAGTTTTTCCAGCGCCAGATTCAACTCAAGCACATTCACGACCGCTGGGCCTACCAATGGCTGTTCGGTGTGGGCGTCCAGCAGTTGCTGGAGCGACGCAACCGGCAGGTTGCGCGCCGCCGCAACACGCGCCAGTTGATAGGCAATCGCGGCCGGTGGCAAGTGCGGATCGAGACCGCTGCCAGAGGTGGTGACCAGCGCCAGCGGCACCGGCCCCTGCCCTGGCACCAGCAGCTTGTTGGCGTCGTCGATCACCCGAGTGGCCAGGGCCGGGTTGCTTGGCGACAGGTTGCTGGCGCTGCTCGATACGGTGGCAAAGGCACCAGCCGATGGCCGCGGGTGGAACCAGGCGTCGCCGACGAAATCCTGGGCAATCAGCGATGAGCCGCGAACCTTGCCGTCGGCATCGCGCACCAGGCTGCCATTGGCCTGATCCGGGAAGGCGACCTGGGCCACGCCGGTGACCACCAGGGGATAGGCGACACCGGTGATAAGGGTCATCAAAACCAGCAGGCTCAGGGCCGGGCGTATCATTGTGGACATTTCAAACTCCTCGAATTCGGTGAACAAGTACCGCGTTCAGTCAGGTACAACGTGTCGTCTTTTTCGCGAGCAGGCTCGCTCCCACAAGGAAACGAGGTGCCTTTGTGGGAGCGAGCCTGCTCGAGAAGGCGGTACGCCTGACACACGGTCAAACCAGATGCAACGCAGTCAACAGCATGTCGATCGCCTTGATGCCCACGAACGGCACCACAATCCCGCCCAGGCCATAGATCAGCAGATTGCGTCGCAGCAACGCCGCCGCGCTCGCCGCCTGCACGCGCACACCGCGTAAAGCCAAGGGAATCAGCACCACGATGATCAGGGCGTTGAACACGATCGCCGAGAGAATCGCGCTCTGCGGGCTGTGCAGCTGCATGACGTTCAACACGCCCAGTTGCGGGTAGATCGCGGCAAACAGCGCCGGCAGGATGGCGAAATACTTGGCCACGTCGTTGGCAATGGAAAAGGTCGTCAGCGCGCCGCGGGTCACCAACAGTTCCTTGCCGATCTGCACCACGTCCAGCAGCTTGGTCGGGTCACTGTCGAGGTCAACCATGTTGGCCGCTTCACGTGCCGCCTGCGTGCCGTCATTCATCGCCATGCCGACGTCCGCCTGGGCCAGGGCCGGGGCGTCATTGGCGCCGTCGCCGCACATGGCAACCAGGCGACCGTCGTTCTGCTCGTGCCGGATGCGCGCCAGTTTTTTCTCCGGCGTGGCTTCGGCCAGCACGTCGTCAACACCCGCTTCGGCGGCGATCGCGGCAGCGGTCAATGGGTTGTCGCCGGTCACCATGACCGTGCGGATCCCCAGCTTGCGCAGCTCGGCAAAACGCTCGCGGATGCCGGGCTTGACCACGTCCTTGAGGTGGATCGCACCGAGCAGTTTGCCGTCGGCGCAGACCAGCAGCGGCGTGCCGCCACTCTGGGCAATCCTGTCGATTTCCCGGGACAACGGCGCGGCCAGGTCGGCTCGCTTCAAGCCGACGAACGCCAGCAGGGAATCCACTGCGCCCTTGCGATACACGCGGCCCTGATAGTCGACACCTGACAGCCGGGTTTCGGCGCTGAACGGTACAGCCGTCAGCAATTCGGCGGCCGGCTCCGTTTGCGGTTGCGTGCCACGCAGGTATTCGACGATGGATTTACCTTCCGCCGTGTCATCGGCCAGAGAGGCCAACAAGGCACCCTCGGCCAGTTCGCTGGCCGTCACGCCTGGAGCGGGAACAACGGCGGCGCAACGACGGTTACCGAAGGTGATGGTGCCGGTCTTGTCCAGCAGCAGGACGTGCACGTCCCCCGCCGCTTCCACCGCGCGACCGGACTTGGCGATCACGTTCAGGCGCACCAGGCGGTCCATGCCGGCGATACCGATGGCCGACAACAAACCGCCAATGGTGGTCGGGATCAGCGTGACCAATAACGCCACCAGGAACACCAGCGGCAGGCTGCCATTGGCAAAGTGGGCGAACGGTTGAAGAGTCACGACCACCAGCAGGAAGATCAGGGTCAGGCCGATCAACAGGATGTCCAGCGCCACTTCGTTCGGGGTTTTCTGGCGCTTGGCGCCTTCGACCAGGGCGATCATGCGATCCAGTGTCGACTCGCCGGGGTTGGCGGTGATCTTCACCAACAGCCAGTCAGACACCAGCCGGGTATTGCCGGTCACCGCCGAGCGGTCGCCGCCGGATTCACGAATCACCGGAGCGGATTCACCGGTGATGGCCGCTTCGTTGACGGCAGCAATCCCTTCAATCACCTCACCGTCACCGGGGATCATCTCCCCCGCTTCGACGCGCACCACATCGCCTTTGCGCAGGCTGGCGGCCGGCACCACTTGAAAGCTGCCGTTGCTGGTTCTGCGCCGGGCACTCAAGCCTTCGCTACCCGCCTTGAGGCTGTCGGCGCGGGCCTTGCCACGACCTTCGGCCAGGGCCTCGGCGAAGTTGGCGAACAGCACGGTAAACCACAGCCACAGGGCAATCTGTGCGGCGACGAAGGTCGGCACCGCCGTGTCGGGAATGAAGCACAGCACGGTGGTCAGGATCGCCGTCAGTTCGACCACCAGCATCACCGGCGCACGCTGCAATTGTCGCGGATCGAGCTTGACGAAAGCTTGTACCAGCGCTGGGCGCCAGAGGGCCGAGATCGCGGTTCTTGCTTGTTCCGGGGCCTTGGCAGCGACCGGTTTGATTGCGGGCATATTCATCATCTGCTCCTTAGAAGCCCAGGCTTAAATGTTCAGCAATCGGGCCCAACGCCAGCGTCGGCAGGAAGGTCAAGCCACCCACCAGCAAAATGGTCACGGTCAGCAAGGTCACGAACAGCGGGCCGTGGGTCGGGAAGCTGTTCTGGCCAATCGGCGCGGTCTTCTTCATCGCCAGGCTGCCGGCCAGGGCCAGCACCGGCAGGATGTAGCCGAAGCGACCGATCAACATGCCAAGGCCCAGCATCAGGTTGTGGTACGGCGTATTGGCGCCGAAGCCGCCAAATGCCGAACCGTTGTTGGCACTGGCCGAGGTGTAGGCGTAGAGCAACTGACTGAAACCATGGGCGCCGGGGTTGCTCACCGAGGCCACAGGCCCTGGCAGGCTGGCGGCAATGGCACCGAGGACCAGCACGCCGATCGGCATGACCAGCAAGGTCAGCACCAATAGCTGCACCTCTCGGGCTTGCAGTTTCTTGCCGAGGTATTCCGGCGTCCGGCCGATCATCAGGCCGGCGAGGAACACGGCGATCAGCACGTTGAGCAACATGCCATAGAGCCCCGCGCCGACGCCGCCGAAGATCACTTCGCCCACCATCATATTGACCAGCGCAACCATGCCGCTGAGCGGGTTGAGACTGTCATGCATGCCATTGACCGAACCGTTCGACGCCGCCGTGGTGGTCACCGACCACAGCACCGTGGCGGTGGTACCGAAACGCGCCTCCTTGCCCTCCAGCGGAGCGGTCTGTTCGACGGCGACGTTGGCCAGGGTCGGATTGGGTTGGTATTCAGCCCACAGCGACGTCGCGCCACCGATCAAGAACAACGCCAGCATGCACGCGATGATCGCGCGGCTCTGACGCAGGTCTTTCACGTAATGGCCGAAGGTGAACACCAGCGCCACCGGGATCAGGATGATCGACGCGACTTCGAACAGGTTGCTCCAGGCCGTCGGGTTCTCGAACGGATGCGCCGAGTTGACGCCAAAGAAGCCACCGCCGTTGGTGCCCAGTTGCTTGATCGCAATCTGGCTGGCGGCCGGCCCCAGCGGGATCACTTGATCGATGCCCTGCACGGTCACGGCATTCACATATTGCGCGAAGGTTTGCGGCACGCCCTGCCAGACCAGGTACAGCGCCAGCAGCAGGCACAGCGGCAACAGGCCGTACAGGGTGGCGCGAGTCATGTCGACCCAGAAGTTGCCCAGCGATGCAGTGGATTTGCGACCGATGCCGCGGCACAGCGCAACCAGGACTGCAAGACCGGTAGCGGCGCTGACGAAGTTCTGCACGGTGAGGCCGACCATCTGGCTCAGGTAGCTCAAGGTCGCTTCGCCGCTGTAGGACTGCCAGTTGGTATTGGTCATGAAGCTGACTGCGGTATTGAACGCTTGCGTCCATTCCTGGCCCGGCAGGTTTTGCGGGTTCAGCGGCAAGTGGTCCTGGAACAGCAGGATCGCGAACAACAGTACAAAACCCGCCAGGTTGAAGGCGAGCAAGGCCAGGGTGTACTTCTGCCAGCTCTGCTCGGCCTGGGGATCGACGCCAGACAGGCGATAACAACCACGTTCGAGTGGACCAAGGATCGGCGTCAGCCAGGTGCGCTGGCCTTCCATGACCTTGTAGTAGAAACGCCCGAGAAACGGTGCGGGGACCAGTACCAGGGCGAAAAACGCCAGGATCAGCCAATAGTCATAACTGTGCATAGCCGCTCCTAGTTGCGGTCCGCGCGCAACAGCGCAACCAACAGATAAATGAACAGTCCCACTGCCAGCAGCAGTGACACTCCGTCCAGAACGCTCATGGAAGTTCTCCGTGTTACGGCGTATTGCCGCGTGTGGAGGTATTGTCGGCAGGGAGGCTGTAAAGGAACGAGACCGAGGGGTGCGGCGGGGTATAAAGAAAGCGTAAAGAGTGGGTTTAGGGCTCTGTTACTGCGTTGTCTTGACGGGCCTCTTCGCGAGCAAGCCCGCTCCCACACTGTTTAGCAGTGTTTGGGAAAACGCATACCCCTGTGGGAGCGAGCCTGCACGCGAAGGGGCATTGCAGATGACACAGGGGTGAACGAAACAGAACAGGCATACAATGGAACCACTGCGAAATCCAATCGCTCAAAGTGGTATGCACGTTCGACAGGCGAAACCCTCGCCCGCCGACCGGCTTTCAAGGAGGTCCCATGCCCTGGTATGCCTGGTTGATTCTGGTGGTTGCCATTGGCTCTATCGTTGGCGGTTTAATGATGTTGCGCGACACCGCCCACAAGGTTGAGCTGACCGATGAACAGCGCAAACGCGTCGCCGAACGCAATGCGGAAATGGACGCCAAGGAAGCGCAGGACCGCTAGCTGCGAAATCGTCCGAGACCTGTGAGGCATTCGGACGATTTTCCTGCGGTTCATGTCAACGAGCAGCGCTCAAAAAAACGCTCGCGCCCCAGCGCCATCAGTGCTGCGCGCTTGTGTGGAAAGTCGAATTCCTTCTCGCAATAAAACCCCTGTCGCTGCAGGTGCCCAATCATCTTCGCGTTGTCGGCACGGGGCTCGGCGACCACGCGACGAGTCCGTGGATCGTCGAGAAACAGGTAATGCACCAGCGCCGACAGCCAGCTCGCCACCTTGTGCGGACCCCGGTGACTTTCTTCGCCCACCAGCATGTGGATGCCACGGTCGTAATCATCCGCGTCATAGAAGGGTGCGATACGATCTTCCTTGGCCCAATAGGCTTCGAAATAGGCAAAGGGTTGATCGTCGAAACAACCGATCAACGTCAGGGTATGGGGATCGTCCTGGCGTTTGCCCAGGTACTCGCGATGCTCTTCGAGACTGCCCTGCTCTTGCCAGAAACTCGCGACCCGAGGGCTGTTCTGCCAGCGATTGAATCGCACAAGATCCTCGTCGATATCCACTGTGCGCAAGGAAATCCACGCCCCCAGCCTGGAATCGAAACGCCGATACACCTCGCAACTCGGCTTCGGCGGACGCCGTGGGTGCCGCTTGCCGCCGCTGATGACCATCTGCTGTGGGTAACAGCCCGTCAGCGAATCGCCCAACCACGGCTGTGGCAACTGCCAGAACAGGGTGCGTTCGCAACGATAGCAGCCAGCCGTATCGGCAGGAACCAGCAAGCCGCTGAGCAGGGCTTCGGTCGGCGTTTCATCGAGTTGCCAGATCAGACGCTGGCAGGCCGGGTCGCGAGCGAACAACCAATAACCGGCAGCCCAGAAAGCCTGGCTGCCAGAAAGACCGAAGCGTTCCTCCACTTGCAGCCGCAGCTCGGTGTCGCGGGTCAGGCGCAGATTTATCAGCGCCTGGCTTTCGAGGCTGAGGCTCAGCCGGTTTTCGGTTTCATCGGCTACTAGACTGCTGCCCGTTGGTAATTGCAGGGCAGTCAGGTCTTTCGGATTGGGCATGGGAAAGGCTCACGGTAATCGTCGACAGTTAAACGATGTAACGCGAGCCAAGGATAAAAATTTAAGCGTGCACGACAGATAACTGTGCAACACCAATGGTCGATACATGCAGCGATTGCAAATACCTGGAGTGAAGCACCTGCGAGAGGAACAAGAAAATTACAGTTCTCTCAAACGCACATCATCGATATCAAAATCGTTTCCATCATATGAAAAGCTATGGCTTTCTACCCAAAGTTGCATGCGAGGTTGCGTGGCCACAAAGGTTCCAGAAAGAGGTTTCCAGCTCATATGTGGAAAGAACGTATGTTCAGTCACAGCCATTGAACCCGCGCGAAGCGACAAGCTAGGGACGGGGGCCAAAAAATTCCTCCGTCGAACCGACAAACTGAATTCATACGTGACGTGCGGTTGCAAGTTGTCGAAGTACTTTGTCATTAACACACCGACAGGTTTGTTAGCAGAGTCGGAAACCAGATGCCCCGTCCCTCCCGTCGCTTGCAAAATCAGATCCTGAGGACGCATATCCACACCACGCTCCCAATCTTTCCAGTTGCCGTCATCAAACGTAGTGAGATCATCGAACGCAAATCGTATCGTCAACTCCCGCGGTGTAAGTACAACTGCCTTGTCGGTACTCTCACTTCCATCCAGCGTTACTTTGCAGATCAGGCTGAATGTGCTGAAGTCCTTCAGTGATTGAAGCCATTTTCGAGGTAAATCCCGGATCAAGCCATCATCCAGATTCGGTTCCGACACCAACTCGCCAACCATCAGATCAAGCACAACACAATTGCCATCCTTGTCAGTACCGGCACAGCTGAGCCATACCCGCTGGCCCTCAACCATCCAGGGATTCCAGGGTTCGACCAGAACCGTGCCATCGTCGTCAAAGTTGCGCAGGTCCAGAATATCGTTGGTGGCCTGAAGCACTTGCGGTATCGGCCAATGTTTAGGAACGCTGATTTGCAGGTTGAAGTCTGGAGATGTCGCCTGCTTGCACGGGCTGGTCACGTCATAACGAAGGGTCACCGTCTTGCCGATGCAGGCAATCACCTCGTTGAAAGGCACCTCGAAGTCCACATACCCCGCGATGCTATTGCCTGGTTTGGCCTCGATCGGCAGTGAGTAACCGTCCGGGCGTACCCAGTATGGCTGGATCGTATGACGAGGGCTGATACGGTCGTAAGCCACCCGCACAGTAAGGCCTTCCTTGGCGTTTTCCGGATTGAGCAGCTCGCCAACCGCCTGACGTACTGTCGGGGCGATCAGGTGCAGATCTTGCTGATGAAGGGACAAGGCCAAAGACGGAAATTTCACTGCACTGGGGTGATCGATCAGGCCATTGAAGTTCACCGCGAAATGCAGCTGAAGCCCGGTACAATCTGCCAGTTTCTCTATCTCATGCCTCGGCAACAAGTCACGGACGGCTATTTCGCCCTCCCACGCCGGCAGCGCGTCCCCCATCAGCACATCGAAGCTGTAAGGTGTGCCATCCTCCGACTTGCCTGTCCCCCATAGCCAAGTCGGCTGGCCTTCTGCGATAAAAGACCATGATTCCATCATCACATCGGCATCGCCATTGAACGTATTGAGGTCCAACACCCGTGCCGTAGCCTGTCTCACCTCTGGTGTAGACAAACCGGTGAGCTTGAGCACCTTCAGTGTCAGCACCGGAGAAGGCCACTGCCTATCGCGCTGGACCGTATAACGCACTCGAACCTGGCCGCAAAAGTTGGCGCTGATGGCTGAAGCCGGCACCGGGATATCGACAAAGCCGTTTGTTGTTCCGCTTACACAGGCCAGCGATGGAGTCCCGGCACCGGGCGCTCCTTCGAAAAAAGCGCACACCCGATCGGTATCGCGCATTCCGTTATAGGCCACGCGTATTGTCGTGCCCTTTGTAGCGTTAATCGGATTGAGCAGACATTCGTCGGCCGCGCACTCGGTGGCCTCCAGTACCCTCGGCATCAGCAGTTTGAGGTCCGGCTCACCCAACCGCAGGTTTTCAGTACTACGACTCAGCTCATGAGCATTTGCCGGTAGCCAGGAAACCGTTGGATCTGCCGGTGCGGTTCCGGGCGCGCCGTCGAAAGTGACAGCCGCGCACAAGGTTACCGAGGAATAGTCTTCACACCCTGCCAGCCAGTCACGACACAAGTGCTCCATAAAGACAAAGCCGCCCTGGGCTTCCCATTTCGTCACAAGGTGGTTTTCCAACACCCATTCGAACCGGAAGTTGCCGACATGGTGTTCGTTACCTATCGCCAGAATCCACAGTCGCTGCCCCTCTGCGATAAAGTTCCAACGTTCCAGGGCAACCCGGGCATTGCCTTCGAACTTGCGCATGTCCAGCCAGCGCGCACCCTGGGATGTATCCACATCGAGAAACGTGGATGCCGGTAAAAATTCAGGTTTAAGTGTCTCAACCGTCAATTCAAGTTTGATAGACGGTTCAGTTCGGCCATTGAGGGTGGCGGTGTACCAAACTTCGACGGTCTTACCGATACAGGCACCGATTACTTCAGCAGCGACGTTAATCTGGATAGAGCGGTCGTCACTGCCATCCTTGACCGGGATCGAGGGTCGCCCCGGGCCTTCGGGGCCGTCCCAATGCAATTGAATCTGGTAAGCAGACGTCATACTGGCAAACGCAATGGTGACGATGACGCCCCGCCTCGCAAAAATCGGATCCAGCGTGTTATTGGCCGTCGCAAACTCGACAGTCGGAATTGGATGTTCCGCAACAGGCAGGACGTGTTGAGCTGCGTCTTTGACAACCTCTTTAGCCATGACAGATTACCTTTCGACGGAATAGATGATTACGCTATCTAAACCCTCGGCAACCGTTATTGGCTACTGTCAAAGTTGACAGGTTTTCACTGCAAAACACATTGGAGCGACAAGCGGTAATCCTGTAGGTGCATCAGTTGCCAGGCACCGGCACCACCGCGATTTTGTACGGGTCGAAAATCTTCAGCATCTGGCCATTATCGCGCAACCCTTGCAGCAACCTGCCGAAGACCTCGCCGCTGATCGGCGCGGTCGGGCGGAGAATGGCGTAGTGGTGATAGATCTGGTCGACGCGCTCGGACACCAGTAACTCATTGGCGACTTTCTCGTTGCGCAGAAAGTAGTCGCTCAGGTAGGACCGTGTGACCAGGGCGACATCGGCGCGGCCACGCAGCACCATCAGCAGGTTGCTGTCATGGGAATAGGTCAAGGTGGCGTTGTGGTGAGTGGCGAGGTACTTGGGATCGGCATTGAAGTGGGCGAATTCGTAGTGATACCCGCTGAACAATGCCAGGCGCTTGCCGGCGAGCTCGCTGAAGTAACTTTGCTGGCGCTGAGGCAAGCGTTGCGCAACGAAGATTTCGGCGTCTTCCAGGCCCATGTCGACGCTGGTGTGGGGGATGTCCCGCCAGCCCCAGTCGGGATTTTCGAAGATCGCCATGTCCACCCGGCCTTGCTTGAAGTCGCCAAAGCGGCGGGGAATGGAGGTAGGTACCAACACGAACCGGTAGTCGCTTTGCAGGTTGTTGAGGGCCGCGACCAATTGCGGCAACAGGCCGGTGTCGGCACCAGACTCCGGGCGCACCGTATAGGGAGGAAAGTGTGCGGCACCGATGCGCACCAGTTGTGCGGCCTGGGTCGGCATGACTGATAACGACGCGAGTATTGCCAGTAAAAGTCGCGAAGCCGTCCGTATTGGCGAAGACATCAAAACAACCCACTCCCCGAAACTGCATCAATGCATTGAAGCTAGGCGGTTTCGACCACTTAGCCAGTTTCCTGCCGACCCGCACTCACGCACTATTTACCCGCCAGCACCAGAATCAAGGCCTCCTCGGCCAGTTGATCCAGGTTCATGTTGCCATCGGCACGAAACCAGGTGGTGGTCCAGGACAACGCTCCAGTCAGGAAACGCCGGGTGATAAACACATCGCCGCGGATAAAACCGGCGCTCTTGGCTTCACCCAGCACCTGCAGCCAGATGTCTTCATAGATATCGCGCAACGCCAGTACCCTGGCCTGCCCCTCATCGGACAGTGAACGCCATTCGTAGACCAGCACCGCCATCGCCTCACCACTGCCGCCCATGATGGACTGCAATTCGCAGCGGATCAGCGCCAGCACCTGCTCGCGCACGTCGCCGGCCTCGGCGATGGCCGCACGCATCAGCGCGGTGTTATACAGAATGGTCTCCTCCATCACCGCCCGCAGGATATCGTCCTTGCTCTTGAAGTGATGAAAAATACTTCCCGACTGGATGCCCACGGCACCGGCCAGGTCGCGCACGGTAGTGCGTTCATAGCCCTTGTTGCGAAACAGGTGGGCCGCCACTTGCAGCAACTTGCCCCGGGCGCTGTCCGGGTCGGTCAATTGTCCGCTGTCGACCAACTCGCGCATGACGCTCAAGGCTTTTTGCTCATCCACCCGTTCTCTCCTACAGTCGATCAGTCCAATGCCGCGCTCCCCGCGAAAACATTGGGTTGCGCTGGCAATTTAAGCAACTGGCGACGACCAAGCAAGCGCTCGGGCAGAAGATAGTTCAGCCGTTTACAAACCAAGCGCTTGCTTGGTAGTCTCAAGGCACTGTTGCCGGAGGTGGTTATGGAGTTGACTGCGCCAAGAACAATTCGCATCGGTTGCGCCAGCGCCTTCTGGGGCGACACCTCGACCGCCGCCGCGCAACTGGTCGAAGGCGGGCGCCTGGACTACCTGGTCTTCGATTACCTGGCTGAAATCACCCTGTCGATCATGGCCGGCGCACGGATGAAAGATCCCCAGGCCGGGTACGCCAGCGACTTCATCGAAGTGCTCGCTCCTCTGCTCTCGCAACTGGCCGAACAAAAGATCCGCGTCATCAGCAATGCCGGCGGGGTCAACCCTCAAGCCTGTGCAGCCGCCCTGCAGGCCGCCTGCGACAAGGCCGGCGTCGCGCTGAAGATCGCTGTCTTGTTGGGCGATGACTTGCAACCGCAGATCAAACAACTGGGCAGCCTTGGCATTCACGAAATGTTCAGCGCCGCCCCCCTGCCGCCGATGTGTGTCTCGACCAACGCCTACCTGGGGGCGCCGGGCATCGTCGAAGCCCTGCGCCTGGGTGCGGACATCGTGATCACCGGACGCGTGGTCGACAGCGCCGTGGTCAGCGCCGCGCTGGTGCATGAGTTCGGCTGGTCGTGGCACGACTACGACAAACTGGCCCAGGCGGCGCTGGCCGGGCACATCATCGAGTGTGGCGCGCAATGCACCGGCGGCAACTTCACCGACTGGCGCGATGTGCCCGATTACGAGCACATCGGTTTTCCCATCGTCGAAGTCAACGCCGACAGCCAGTTCATCGTCAGCAAACCCGAAGGCACCGGCGGCCTGGTCACACCCTTGACCGTGGGCGAACAGATGCTCTACGAAATCGGTGACCCGCGGGCCTACCTGCTGCCCGACGTGGTCTGTGATTTCACCCAGGTCAAACTCGTGCAGCAAGGCAGGAACGCGGTCCGGGTGCACGGCGCAAAAGGCTTGCCGCCCACCGCTCAGTACAAGGTCAGCGCCACGTACCCGGACGGTTTCCGTTGCACCGCCAGTTGCCTGATCGCCGGGATCGATGCGGTCGCCAAGGGCCACAGGGTCAGCGAAGCGATCATCAACAAGACCTCACAGATGTTCAGCCAGCGCGGCTGGGCGCCCTACAGCGAGGTGAACATTGAACTGCTTGGCAGCGAAGCCACGTACGGCCCCCACGGGCAGCGCCAGGACAGCCGCGAAGTAGTGATCAAGCTCGCGGTGCGCCATCCGAACAAGCAGGCATTGATCCTGTTCTCCCGGGAAATCGCCCAGGCCGCCACCGGCATGGCGCCGGGGCTGACCGGGATCGTCGGCGGCCGGCCGACGGTGTATCCGCTGATCCGCTTGTTTTCGTTCCTGATCGACAAAACTGCCTGCACGCTGGAAATTGATCTCATGGGCCAGCGCCACTCGTGCGCCCTGCCCGCCCTCGATGTGCTCGACAGCGCCGACTTGCCCGTGCCGATTGAGCCACCCCGCCCCACGGGACCTGCCGATGCCAGCGTCGCCCTGGTCAAGCTCGCGGTGGCCCGCTCCGGTGACAAGGGCAATCACAGCAATATCGGCGTCATGGCCCGCGACCCGCAGTACCTGCCATGGATCGCCGAAGCCTTGACCCCGGCCGTGATCGTCGACTGGATGAGCCATGTCCTCGACCCGATCCACGGGCGTGTCGAGCGTTGGTATTTACCCGCCAGCCACAGCCTGAATTTCCTCCTGGAAAACGCTTTGGGGGGTGGAGGCGTGGCCAGCCTGCGGATCGATCCGCAGGGCAAGGCCTTCGCCCAGCAATTGCTGGAGATCCAGATTCCGGTGCCACAGCGCATCGCCGACCAGGTCAACTAGAGGATTGCCGCCATGGCTTACGATTCGATTTTCAAAGCCGATCTGTTTGCCGGCCAGACCATCATCGTCACCGGTGGCGGCAGTGGCATTGGCCGCTGCACGGCTCACGAACTGGCGGCCCTCGGTGCGCATGTGCTGCTGGTCGGGCGCAAGGCCGACAAGTTGAAAAATGTCGCTGCCGAGATTACCGAAGATGGCGGCAAGGCTGACTGGGGCACCTGCGATATCCGTGAGGAAGAAGCGGTCACGCACCTTGTCAGCGAATTCATCCGCAAATACGGCCCGATTCACGGCCTGGTCAACAACGCTGGCGGCCAGTACCCGTCGCCCCTGGCCTCGATCAACCAGAAGGGTTTCGAAACCGTTATGCGCACCAATCTGCTGGGCGGATTCCTGATGGCCCGGGAAGTGTTCAACCAGTCCATGAGCAAGCACGGCGGCGCCATCGTCAACATGCTCGCCGACATGTGGGGCGGCATGCCCGGCATGGGCCACTCGGGCGCGGCGCGCTCGGGCATGGACAACCTGACCAAGACCGCAGCCTTCGAATGGGGGTACGCCGGGGTCCGGGTCAACGCTGTGGCGCCGGGCTGGATCGCTTCCAGCGGCATGGACACCTACGAAGGTGCGTTCAAGGCGGTGATTCCGACCTTGCGTGAGCACGTGCCACTCAAGCGCATCGGCACCGAATCGGAAGTCAGCGCGGCGATCGTGTTCCTGCTCAGCCCGGCGGCGGCGTTCATCAGCGGCAGCACCCTGCGCATCGACGGCGCGGCCAGCCTCGGCGGGCGCGCATGGCCGATTCACAAGGCGACCAACAGCCACTCGTACAACGGATTCCACCGCGCGTACTTGCCTGATGTCCTCAAGGACAAGGAATAACCCATGCCGGTGATTGAGTCGCAACTGGACCCCCACAGCGAACAGTTCGCCCGTCATCGTGCGGCCATGCTGGACGCCGTCGAACAGGTCCGTACCCTCGAACAGAACCTGCTGGACAAGGCAGCCGAGGCCAGGCCCAGGTTCGAAAAACGCGGTCAGTTACTGCCCCGCGAACGCCTCAACCTGCTGCTCGACCCGGGTGCGCCATTTCTCGAACTGGCGAGCCTGGCCGGCTACAAGTTGCACGACGACAAGGACGGCAGTTCGGCGGGCGGCGGCTTGATTGCCGGGATCGGCTACGTGTCGGGTGTGCGGGTGTTGGTGGTGGCGAACAACAGTGCGATCAAGGGCGGCACCATTTCCCCCTCGGGCCTGAAAAAATCCTTGCGCCTGCAACAGATCGCCATGGAAAACAAACTGCCGGTGATTACCCTGGCCGAGAGTGGCGGCGCGAACCTCAATTACGCGGCGGAGATTTTCGTCGAAGGCGCGCGCAGCTTTGCCAACCAGGCACGCATGTCGGCCATGGGCCTGCCGCAGATTACCGTGGTCCACGGTTCGGCGACGGCTGGCGGAGCCTATCAGCCGGGGCTGTCGGACTATGTGGTGGTGGTGCGTGGAAAGGCCAAGCTGTTCCTGGCCGGTCCGCCTCTTCTGAAAGCAGCCACCGGAGAAGTCGCCAGCGACGAGGCACTGGGCGGCGCTGAGATGCACGCACAAATCGCCGGCACTGCCGAATACCTGGCCGAAAACGATGCCGACGGCGTGCGCCAGGCCCGCGAGATCGTCAGCCTGCTGCCATGGAATGCGCGCTTGCCGGTGTTGCCTGCCAGGCAATGGCAGGAACCGCTCTACCCCATCGACGAATTGCTCGGCCTGATTCCCGATGATCCGAAAAAACCCTACGACGTGCGTGAGATCGTCGCCCGAATCGCCGATGGCTCGAACTTCCTCGAGTTCAAGGCCGAGTTCGATCAGCAGACCGTGTGCGGCCAATTGACAATCCAGGGGCGCGCCTGCGGATTCATCGGCAACAACGGTCCGATCACGCCCAAGGGTGCGAGCAAGGCTGCGCAATTCATTCAGCTGTGCGACCAGAGCCAGACGCCCCTGCTGTTTTTCCACAACACCACCGGGTTCATGGTTGGCACCGAATCAGAGCAGCAGGGGGTGATCAAGCATGGCGCCAAGATGATCCAGGCGGTAGCCAATGCCCGGGTGCCGAAACTGACCATCGTGGTGGGCGGCTCCTATGGCGCCGGCAACTATGCGATGTGCGGCCGGGGCCTGGACCCACGCTTCATCTTCGCCTGGCCCAACAGCCGCACCGCCGTCATGGGCGGCGCCCAGGCCGGCAAGGTGCTGCGCATCGTCACCGAGGCCAAGCAGGCCAAAGACGGCCTGGTGCCCGACCCGAAAATGCTCGACATGCTCGAACAGGTCACCGCGCAGAAACTCGACAGCCAGTCCACGGCGCTTTATGGCAGCGCCAACCTGTGGGACGACGGCCTGATCGATCCACGGGACACCCGGACCCTTCTTGGTTACCTGCTGGATATCTGTCACGAGGCCGAGGTGCGCTCGCTGCAAACCAACAGCTTCGGTGTCGCGAGGTTTTAATCGTTCCCACGCTCTGCGTGGTTCGCCAGGAGAACAATAAAAATGATCTTCACCCAGGAACACGAAGCACTGCGTCGCACCGTCCGCCAGTTCGTCGATCATGAGATCAATCCACACGTCGAGGAATGGGAAAAGGCCGGGCATTTTCCGATCCACGAAATCTTTCGCAAGGCCGGCGACCTCGGCCTGCTGGGCATTTCCAAACCGGAAAAATTCGGCGGCATGGGCCTGGACTACAGCTACTCGATCGTCGCCGCCGAAGAGTTCGGCACCATACATTGCGGCGGGATTCCCATGTCGATTGGCGTACAGACCGACATGTGCACCCCGGCCCTGGCGCGTTTCGGTTCCGATGAGCTGCGCGATGAGTTCCTGCGCCCGGCCATCAGCGGCGAGCAGGTCGGCTGCATCGGCGTCTCCGAAGTCGGCGCGGGGTCCGACGTGGCCGGCTTGAAAACCACCGCGCGCAAGGACGGCGACGACTACGTGATCAACGGCAGCAAGATGTGGATCACCAACTCGCCGAGCGCCGATTTCATCTGCCTGCTGGCCAACACCTCGGAGGACAAACCGCACATCAACAAGTCGCTGATCATGGTGCCGATGAACACGCCGGGCATCAGCCTCAGCTCGCACCTGGACAAACTGGGCATGCGCAGTTCGGAAACCGCCCAGGTGTTTTTCGACAACGTGCGGGTGCCACAGCGCAATCGCATCGGTCACGAAGGCGCGGGGTTCATGATGCAGATGCTGCAGTTCCAGGAGGAACGCCTGTTCGGTGCGGCCAACATGATCAAGGGCCTGGAGTATTGCGTCGACAGCACCATCGAGTATTGCAAGGAGCGCAAGACCTTTGGCAGTGCGCTGATCGACAACCAGGTCATCCACTTTCGCCTGGCCGAACTGCAAACCGAGATCGAATGCCTGCGGGCGCTTGTCTATCAAGCCACTGAGCAATACATCAAGGGCCAGGACGTCACGCGCCTGGCGTCCATGGCCAAGCTCAAGGCCGGTCGCCTGGGTCGCGAGGTGACCGACAGCTGTCTGCAATACTGGGGCGGCATGGGTTTCATGTGGGACAACCCGGTGGCCCGCGCCTACCGCGATGTGCGCCTGGTGTCGATCGGCGGCGGTGCCGACGAAATCATGCTGGGGATTATCTGCAAGCTCATGGGCATTCTGCCCGGGAAAAAAAAATGAGTACCCTGCCGGTTTGCCAGACCCTGCTGCTCGATATGCACAACGGTGTGCTGCACATCACCCTCAATCGACCGGACAGCCGCAACGCCATGAACTTGCAGATGGTCAGCGAACTGCGTGCGGTGCTGGCGGCAGTGCACGATGAGCGGGGAGTCAGGGCCCTGGTGGTCGGCGGTGCCGGCGGGCATTTCTGTGCCGGGGGAGACATCAAGGACATGGCCAATGCACGCGCCCAAGGTCCGGGCGCGCACCGCGACTTGAATCGACTGTTCGGTGCGTTGCTGCAAGAGGTGCAGCATGCGCCGCAGGTGGTGATCACCGTCCTGCAAGGCGCGGTGCTCGGTGGTGGCTTCGGTTTGGCCTGTGTCAGCGACATTGCCCTGGCCGATCACCAGGCGCAGTTCGGCCTGCCGGAAACCAGCCTCGGTCTGTTGCCAGCGCAGATCGCGCCGTTCGTGGTGCAGCGCATCGGCCTGACCCTGGCCCGTCGCCTCGCCCTGACCGCCGCACGTTTCGACGGCACCCAGGCACGGCGAATGGGGCTGGTGCATTTTGTCGAGCACGATACGCAGGCATTGGCCGAGCGCCTCGATGAAGTGCTGGCCCATGTGCTGTGTTGCGCGCCCGGGGCGAATGCGGCGACCAAGAAACTGTTGCTGGCGAGCGCCGTGCAGCCATCGGATGCATTGCTCGATGAGGCGGCCGAGTGGTTCAGCGAAGCAGTGACCGGGGTTGAAGGGGTCGAAGGGACCCTGGCGTTCGTGCAAAAACGCAAACCGGGGTGGGCCCTTTAAGCGCTTCGCGAGCAGGCTCGCTCCCACTTTGGAATGCATTTCAACTGTGGGAGCGAGCCTGCTCGCGAAGAGGCCCTCACATTCAACGCAAATCCCTGGGAGCAGAACATGCCCGGATTCAGCAAGATCCTGATCGCCAATCGCGGTGAAATCGCCTGCCGCCTCCAGCGCACCGCCCAGGCCCTGGGCTACCGCACCGTCGCGGTATTCAGCGACGCCGACGCCGATGCCCTGCACGTGCAAATGGCCGACGAAGCGGTGAACATCGGCCCCGCCCCGGTGCAGCAGTCCTACCTGAATATCCAGGCGATCATCGACGCGGCCCGGCGCACTGGCGCGGATGCCATCCATCCGGGCTACGGTTTCCTCTCGGAAAATGCCGCTTTCGCCCGCGCCTGCCAGGACGCCGGCATCACCTTCATCGGGCCCAGCCCCGAAGCCATCGAGCTGATGGGCAGCAAGCGCCGGTCGAAAATCGCCATGCTCAATGCCGGCGTACCCTGCATCGAGGGTTATCAGGGTGCCGAACAGGACGATGCCACCCTCATCCGCGAAGCCGACCGCATCGGCTACCCGCTGATGATCAAGGCCAGTGCCGGCGGCGGTGGGCGTGGCATGCGCCTGGTGCATGGGGCCACCGACCTGGTGCAACAGCTGCGCAGTGCTCGCTCCGAAGCCTTGCACGGTTTTGGCAGCGACGAACTGATCCTCGAGCAGGCCTTGATCGAACCGCGCCATGTCGAGGTGCAGCTGTTCGGCGACTCGCACGGTAACCTGATCTACCTTGGCGAGCGTGATTGTTCGATCCAGCGTCGCCACCAGAAAGTCATCGAAGAAGCCCCCTGCCCCGTGATGACGAGTCCGTTGCGCCAGGCCATGGGCGAAGCGGCGCTCAAGGCGGGACGCGCGGTCAACTATGTCGGCGCGGGCACGGTGGAATTCCTGCTGGATGCGCGCGGACAGTTTTACTTCCTGGAAATGAACACCCGACTGCAAGTGGAACATCCGGTGACCGAATTCATCACCGGCCTGGACCTGGTGGCCTGGCAGTTGAACATCGCCCAGGGACAAGCGCTGCCGCTGCGTCAGGAAGACGTTCAGCTCAAGGGGCATGCCATGGAAGTGCGCCTGTACGCCGAGGACCCTGCGCAAGGTTTCCTGCCACAAACCGGTCGAGTCGCGTCCTGGGAACCGCGCTTGCAGGATGGCGTGCGGATCGACCATGGGCTGATCGAAAGCCAGGAGATCAGCCCGTTCTACGACCCGCTGCTGGGCAAAATCATCGCCCACGGCCAGACCCGTGAAGAGGCTCGGCGCAAGTTGCTGCGGGCCGTGCAGGACTGCGTGCTGCTGGGCGTACAGAGCAACCAGCGCTTGCTCGTCAGCCTGCTGCAACATCCGCAATTCATCGGTGGCGAGTTCAGCACCGGGTTCATCGAGCAGCATTTCGCCGAACATTCCAGTTTGCAGCGCCAGGTCCCGAGTGCCGAACACCTGGCGATTGCCGCGGCGCTGTTCTATCAGGCATCGGCACAGGCGCATCCGGTTGCGCTGGCCGGTTGGCGCAATAACGCCAGCGTGCCGCTGCACTATCGCCTCGCACTGGACGATCAGGACTGGCCGGTGGCGTTGCATGCGGTTCCCGGTGAGCCGCTGCGGGTTGAAGTCGCCAGTCGCCACCTCGAACTTAAGATCATCCAGAGCGACGGCCGCTGGGCCACGGTGCAACTCGACGGCGTCCGCCAGCGTCATGCCTACCGCATGGAGGCCGGGCAACTCTGGTTATTCACAGCTCCCGGCAGCCTGCGGCTGGTGGATCGCACTCAAGCGCCGGCCTGCAGCCAGGCCAGTGTCAGCTGCGGCACCCTCAAGGCGCCCATGGACGGTGCGGTCATCGATGTGCTGGTCAGTGAGGGTTGCAAGGTCAGCAAAGGCCAATTGCTGGTGGTGCTGGAAGCCATGAAAATGGAGCACCCGCTCAAGTCGGGTATCGACGGCGTGCTCAAGCGCTTGCAGGTGCGGGTCGGAGACCAGGTGAAAAACCGTCAGATTCTGCTGGAGGTCGAATAAGCCGCTAGGCGTAACCGCAGGCTTTGGCTACGCTCAAGCCCTATCAGCATGCGGATACCGGGAACCCTGCGATGCCTCACTGGTTGGTCATTGATCTGGAAGCCACCACCGATGAGGGTGGTTGGCCCATTACGGAAATGGAAATCATCGAAATTGGTGCCACCCTGGTGGATCACAAAGGCCGCGAGCTGGATTTCTTCCAGCGTTTCGTGCGCCCGTTGCGGCGCCCCTTGTTGACGCCGTTTTGCCGGGAGTTGACGCACATCACCCAGGCCAATATCGATGCCGCACAGCCCCTCGGCGAAGTCTGGGCGGCGTTCGAGCGCTGGCTGGGCCAACATCACGCGCGGCTTGAAGGCTGGGTCAGCTGGGGCGACTACGATCGCAAGCAGTTGCTCCAGGATTGGCAACGCCTGGCACTCGATAGCGCGTTGAGCCAAGTGCCGCACATGAATCTCAAGCAGCGCTTTGCCAAGGCCCGGCGCCTGGAACGACCCTTGGGACTCAACGGTGCCCTGCAACTGGCGGGACTGCAGTTCAGCGGGCAGCAACACCGGGCGCTGGAAGACGCGCGCAATACCGCACGCCTGTTGCCCCTTGTCCTTGCGCTTTAGAGAGGTGACTAGGCCTTGGGCCTTGTGCATACTGGCCGGCCCTTTTTAGCCCTTTTCGAGGAATCGCCCATGTTTAAAGTCAACGAGTACTTCGACGGCACCGTCAAGTCGATCGCCTTTGGCACTGCTGAAGGTCCAGCGACCATTGGCGTCATGGCTCCGGGCGAATACGAATTCGGCACCAGCCAGCGTGAAATCATGCACGTGGTGTCCGGCGCCCTGACCGTCAAGCTCCCGGACAGCAACGATTGGGAAACCTTCGCCGCTGGCAGCCAGTTCAACGTGCCTGCCAACAGCAAGTTCCAGCTCAAAGTGGCCGTCGACACTGCCTACCTGTGCGAATACCGCGGCTAAAACCCCGGTTTCATCGCAAAAAAAAATGCCCGTGTCCATCGACACGGGCATTTTTCATTGAAGGGTATTTATTCGAGCACGGTGACCGGCATGCCGACTTCGAGCCGGCCATTGCCGTCGTTGACCAGGTTCTGCCCAAACATCGCACCCTCGGCCTGGGCACGGTACTTCTGCAAGGTGGCGAAGGGTTCGCGGTCAGCGCTACGCTCGCCGGTTTGCGGGTCGATAGTGGTCATGATGCAGCGTGAACAGGGCTTGACCACGCGGAACTCGACATCACCGATGCGCAGGCGTTTCCAGCCATCCTCGGCAAACGCCTCGCTGCCCTCTATCACCAGGTTCGGACGAAAACGCAGCATCTCCAGCGGGCGCCCGACGCGTTGCGATAAATCCGCAAGCGATGCCTGGCCAATCAGCAACAACGGGAAGCCATCGGCGAAGGCGACCTGATCGTCGTCCTGGCCATAGCCCGATGCGGTGGTCCGTGCGCGGTCCAGTGGCACCTGCACCAGGCGCGTCGGTTTGCCGATGAACCGGCTGACCCAGGCGGCCGCCGCATCGCCGGCGTCGGGCACACGCAAGCTGTCACGCCAGATGGTCACGCCGCGCAATTGAGCATCGCTGGCGGGCAAGTCGACATCGATCGGCGAATGGCCGGGGGCGCTAAGGGTCAAGCCGCCCTCGGCATTGCACAATGCCGACAGCTGGCTCATCTGCGCTACCGCGCGCTGGGTCAAGAAGCGTCCACTGGCTTCATCCACCAACATCCAGCGTCGATCGCCGTCCAGCCCCAGCTTGTCGAGGCCAACCTGTTGCAGGATCTCCCCTTTGCCGGATTTCAACGGATAACGATACAGCGCGCTCAGACGCAACATGGCCAGCTCCCTGATGGACAAAAAAGCCACCCTATACGAGCTTGGTCAGCGAATCAAAGGTCTCCGACTTTGGAGCCAGGCTTGCGGGCGAAGGCGGTCTTGAAGACGACCATTTTCTTTCAGGAGTACATATCCGTTCCTGCGGTAACGGCCACTTAGGGTTTCGCTCTTACAGCGAGTCACTTGGAAAAACGGAACGCCGCCCGGCCCCAAGTAACCAAGGGCTCTTGCCCCTGACGTTCGGTGGCTCGCTAAGGCTCGCCATGCCCTCGCTCCGGTCCTGGGGGGGGGGGGGGGGGGGGGGGGGGGGGGGGGGGGGGGGGGGGGGGGGGGGGGGGGGGGGGGGGGGGGGG